>JABHUE010000161.1 GCA_018672825.1 Pseudomonadota bacterium
AGCCATAGAAAAATAGCACCCTCCGGAGAGTGAATGCGGCACGGAAGGCCATGCATGGCATGCTTAACCCAGTTCATTGCGTCTTGAACTTTTGCTTTGTAATAGGGGCGGATGAGGTCGTTTGAGATGTCCAGGATGCGCCCGTCCTCGATCATATTTCGTGCGAGTGCGGGGCCGGTACTGCCCGGCGCAAGTGCCATGATTGCATTTGCGCCAGAGATTGCCCGAATGACCTCTTCATTGGCAACGACAAAACCGGTGCGTAATCCAGGCAAACCCAGTTTTGAAAGGCTCAAACAGAGAATTGTGTTCTCATCCCAATCGGTTGTGACCTCGGGGAATACAATATTTGGGAAAGGTGCGCCATAGGCTGAGTCCAGAATCAGGGGGATATCGTGGGATCGAGCTAGCGCTCGAAGCTTGGAGATTTCCGAATCACTTAATACATTTCCCGTAGGATTGGTTGGGCGGGAGACCGCTATTGCGCCAATATCATCATCGACAGTCAGACTCTCAAAATTGACGTGGTACTTGAACTCATGAGTCCCCTGGAGTTCAATCGCTGGCTGATAAGATCGAAACAGATTGTTGCCCATACCGATATCCGAATAACCAATGTATTCAGGTGTCAGCGGCAAGAGAATCTTGCGACATGGGTGGTCACTATATTCGCCCGCAAATAGATGAAAAAGAGTGTAAAAGGAACTCTGACTGCCATTTGTGATTGCGACGTTTTCAGGCCCGATATCCCAGCCAAATCTCTTTTGTAAAAGTGACGCTAGCGCCTGTCCGACCACAGAATCGCCTTTGGCGCCATCATAACTCCCCCCGATGTTTTCAAATCGGTCTCCATCATCGAGTAGTTGCTGCATCGAGTCTCGGAATACCTCCTGCACAGCAGGGATTCGTGCAGGATTGCCGCCACCCAGCAACAACATGGGATCAGGACCCGTCATGGCCGTGTCAATATCCTGCATCAGCCCCAGAATGCCTGAGTCCGCTTTCAGGTAATCACCCAATTTTGAGAAACGCACTATCGGGCTCTGAAGAGTTACTGGGTCGCTGGGGGAGTGACCGGGGCGGTGGTCAAGTTATTGCTGTTGATTGACTCAAAGCCTGACTCAACAACGATTCGCCCATCAAAATTACCGAATGTGAAGTCAGCCAAGATACGAGCCGACTCGATAAGAATGATATCCCTCGGAAGAAAATCCTGACTGATTTCATGAGTCATTTGATGGGAGCCTTCAAGCATTTTCATCAAGGCCTCCTGATCCGCAGCGCGTTGGTCTCTTGAGCGCTCCCGATCAGCTTCCAGAAGGGATATTTTGGTCGCGACCGCAAGGGGTTGATCAATTGCCCGCAAACCCTTCATGTAGGTAAAGTCGGGATCCAAATTAACTCGACCCTCATGGAGTGACCGAAGCGTGCTCAGCTGACTTTCCTGTATCGACTCGGGGTAGCTCGCAAATTCGACGGGATCAATTTCATCCCAGGGTAGGGCATTTTTAAGCGACCGCTCGCCGTACTCGTTGATGACTTGAGCCGACGGTATTTGGATATCTGGGGTAACGCCTCGGTGTTGTGTGCTTGCGCCACTCACCCTAAAAAATTGTGCAATCGTGACTTTCAGTTGCCCCAGTGGCACATTTGAGTCCTCGGCATATCGATCCAAATCAATCAGGTTTTGAACGGTCCCCTTACCAAACGTATCCTCCCCAAGGATAATGCCACGACGATAGTCCTGAATCGCGCCTGCAAAGATTTCGGATGCCGAAGCACTATCTCGATCAACGACAACGGCAAGCGGTCCCGCGTAAGCCAGATCATTCTCGGGGTCACGATTGATTCTTGTTCGCCCTCGAGCATCTCGAACCTGAACAACGGGTCCTGATTCGATAAAAAGCCCGGTAAGCGCGGTTGCTTCGGACAGGGCGCCGCCTCCGTTGCCGCGCAAATCGATAATGAGGGCGTCAATCTGGTCGCCTTCAAGTTCGGTAATGAGTCGGCGGACGTCCGATGTCGTGCTTCTGAAGTTCTCATCTCCGCGAGCCCGGGCGTCAAAATCGATATAGAACGTGGGAATGTCGATAACCCCAATTCGGTGACGGCGATCGCCGTCTTGAATCTCGATTATGCTTTTTTGGGCCGCTTGTTCTTCCAGCTTTATCTGGTCTCGTGTAATCGCGAGCAACTTCGATTCGGGAGTGCCGCTTTTAGGGTCTGGTCGAATTTGTAGTCGAACAATGGTCCCCTTGGCTCCACGAATGAGATCGACCACGTCATCGAGTCGCCAACCGACCACGTCAACAATGGCGTCATCCGAGCCTTGACCCACACCCACAATTCGATCGCCAGCTTTAAGATTTCCTTCTAGTTCTGCCGGACCCCCCGGAACGACCCGTTGGACAACAGTAAACTCATCTTCCATTTGTAGGACGGCGCCGATACCCTCTAGCGATAAACTCATTCGAATCTTAAAATTTTCAGTAGCCCGCGGCGAAAAAAAACCGGTATGCGGTTCGATCGAGGTCATATAAGCATTTATCGCGGTTTGAAAAACATCCTGACTGGATATTTGACGAGTCCGACGTTCTTGTTGAGAGTAGCGGTCCCGTAGGGTGTCGATAATATCGTCATCCGACTTACCCTCCAGCTTAAGAGTGAGGACGTCGTTTTTAACACGTTTCCGCCAGAGTTCATCGAGCTCGGCGGTGTCAATTGCCCAAGGCGCTTCATCTCGATCGAACTGGTAGTCTTCATTAATTGAGAAATCAAAAGATTGATTGAGCTGACTGATTGCGAATTCAAGTCGATCGAGGACCCGTTCCTGGTAGACGTTAAAGATCTCGTAAAAAGGGTTCGCGTTATTGCTTAAAAGCGAGTTGTCAAGGCTAAACCTGAAGGACTCGAACGCCTCGATGTCGGAAGATGTGAAATAAGCCCGACTATTGTCTAGCGCATTAAGGTATCGATCAAGAATTTCGGAGGACAGTGAATCGTCAAGACGGGTTTTCTGGTAGTGATAACGCTCGACAAAGTAATTAATAAGCTTGAGTGATCGGCTGTGCTGGGCATCGGGTTCGAGAAGGGGAAGTGCTTCATCGCTTTGCGCAATTGAATGAGTCAGTAGAACGGCAGCGCCTAACGCAAAGGCGATTGTTATCGATCGCGTGCGACGCCAAACATTTAAGTTAAAGTGTTGCAAAATATTTCTTGCCTGTAGTTTAATTTTTTGACCCTGAGTCCAGATTATAGAGTCGGGGTGTCAATAAACTCTGGAAACGTTTTCAGAAGATCGCTTTCTTCTGCCGCTACCACCCCACGCTCTGTAATAATTCCGGTGATGAGTCGTCGGGGAGTGACATCAAAGGCGGGGTTTGCGGCATGACTTTCTTGTGAAACAAGCCGGATTTTCCGGGTGTCGCCATGCTCGTCTAAGCCCCAAATATGGGTGACCTCTTCTTCGGCACGTTCTTCAATGGGAATTTGGCCCACCCCATCGGTGATTGTCCAATCAATCGTTGAACTGGGAAGAGCCGCATAAAACGGCAACTGATTGTCGTGAGCCGCAAGGGCTTTTAGATAAGTGCCGATCTTGTTGCACACATCTCCCCCCCGAGTGGTCCGGTCGGAGCCGACGATACAAAGATCGACGACACCCTTCTGCATGAGATGCCCCCCGGCGTTATCCGAAATCACCGTATGGGGAACCCCATGAGCGTTGAGTTCCCATGCTGTCAAAGATGCTCCTTGATTTCGCGGCCGAGTTTCATCGACCCAAACATGGACCTTAATTGCGGAATCATGCGCCTTAAAAATCGGTGCCAGCGCGGTTCCCCAGTCTACTGTGGCGAGCCATCCCGCGTTGCAATGGGTGAGTATGTTGACGATTTTGAGATTATTTTTGATTGCGATGTCACGAATAAGTCCGAGTCCATGATCACCTATCGCGCTATTGGTTTTTATATCCTCATCGCAGATTTGCTGCGCTAATGTTCGAGCCAACCCTTTTCGTTTATCTTCTGATGTGGTCAATAAATCCGGAACTATTCGATCAAGCGCCCACCTGAGGTTCACAGCAGTGGGGCGGGAGTTGAGCAATTCTTGATAGGCATTGTTCAGAAAGTTATCGCTTGGATCAGTTTTTGCGGCCAAAAATAGGCCACAAGCTGCGGTCGCGCCAATGAGTGGCGCTCCCCGAACAACCATGTCATGAATGGCATCGGCCGTTTTTGATGCCGAATCAAGTGTTTTTATTTCAAATCGAAACGGGAGTTTGGTTTGATCAATGACCCGCACTAAATCGTCATTGGGATCAATCCAGATCGAGCGATAGGCCCTCCCATCAACATTCATTATTTGTTTTTCCAGGCCGCAGATCGTTTTTCCGAGAACGCCGTCATACCTTCTTTCTGGTCATCAGTTGCAAAAAGCGATTGAAACATAAGTCGCTCGGCAGACACGCCTTCAGCAAGAGTCGTTTCATAAGCCTTGTTGACTGCAGTTTTCGCCATAAAAACCGAAGGCTTGGAAAGACTTGCGATTAATTGAGCGGTTTTCAGCGCCTCGTCAATAAGTTCGCTAGCAGGAACGATTCGACTGACAAGACCGGATCGTTCCGCCTCTTCCGCATCCATCATTCTTCCAGTGAGGCACATTTCCATGGCTTTTGATTTCCCGACGAATCGCGTGAGCCGCTGAGTGCCTCCTGCGCCCGGGATAATACCGATCTTGATTTCGGGCTGTCCAAACTTTGCTGTCTCTGCGGCGATGATAAAGTCACACATCATCGCCAATTCGCATCCACCGCCGAGGGCGTAACCTGCCACCGCTGCAATGACCGGTTTACGACAGTCGGTGACCTTTTCCCAGTTGCGGCCAATAAAGTTTCCAAGATAGACGTCCATATATGAACGATCTTTCATGTTCTTGATATCCGCGCCGGCAGCAAATGCTTTTTCGCTTCCGGTGATCACGATCGCGCCGATCTCGTCATTGTCCTCATACTCAGCCAGGGCGTGGCCGAGCTCATCCATTAAATCGTCGGAGAGGGCGTTGAGTGCATCTGGGCGATTTAAAGTGATAAGAGCGGCTCCGCCGTGTATTTGATTTAAGATATGTTGATAGCTCATAAGTGCTCCTTTGGGAAATATTCACAAACCGCTACAATCAGCGAGTAGATAACCGATGCGATTGGATGGCGGGACGCCAAAACGACGAATAACTGTTTAAATTTTTTTAGCCTGAAATATAGTCAAATTTTACCAGAGCAGCATGATAGCGGTATTCGATATTTGCGAAGCGACCGCGTCAATTTTGAACGGAGTGTCGCTGAAGGTCACGAGAAACGATTATGAGCAATAACACCGAAACCTCATACGCCCGTATCTACAAACAATCTTTGAGCGATCCGGAAGCGTTCTGGAAAAAAGCCGCAGAAAATATTGAATGGGTTCAACCCTTCGATCAAGTCTTAGATGATTCGGATCCCCCTCATTTTCGGTGGTTCGTGGGCGGCGAACTTAATACCTGTTTTAATGCGGTTGATGTTCATGTTCAAAATGGATTGGGCGATCAGCTCGCCCTCGTTTATGACTCTGCAGTTACGGGAAATAAAAAAACGTTTAGTTTTTTTGAGTTACGAGACGAGGTTGCTCACTTCGCCGGTGTACTGGCCGCGCGAGGGATTTCGAAAGGTGACAGGGTCATCATTTATATGCCAATGGTGCCGGAAGCCGTAGTCGCAATGCTGGCCTGCGCTCGTCTTGGCGCGGTTCATTCCGTTGTCTTTGGTGGTTTTGCCGCAAATGAGTTAGCGGTACGGATTGATGATGCGACGCCCCGCGCGATTGTCTGCGCCTCCTGTGGGATTGAGCCCGGCCGTGTGGTTGAGTACAAACCTCTTTTGGATGAGGCGATTGACCTTGCAACACAAAAGCCGGAATGCTGCATCGTACTGCAGCGGCCAGCGGTAGTGGCTGCCATGGTGGATGGTCGAGATTTTGATTGGCATGCTGAAATGGCTTTAGCCAGTCCGCATGATTGTGTGCCTGTAAAGGCAACCGATCCGCTGTACATCTTGTACACGTCTGGCACGACAGGCCAGCCTAAAGGTGTGGTCCGGGATAACGGGGGTCATGCTGTGGCGCTTAAGTGGACCATGGAGAACATTTACGGCGTAAAACCGGGCGAAATTTTTTGGGCCGCATCAGATGTAGGCTGGGTCGTGGGGCATTCATACATTGTTTATGCGCCACTGTTCGCCGGCAACACGAGCATTCTATACGAGGGTAAGCCGGTTGGTACGCCGGATCCCGGCGCATTTTGGCGCGTCATCAGCGAACATAACGTCAGTGTATTGTTTACAGCGCCCACGGCTTTTCGGGCAATTAAGAAAGAAGATCCGGCTGGTGAACACATCAGTCGGTACGATTTATCATCCCTCAAATATCTGTTTCTGGCTGGAGAGCGCACCGACCCTGATACCCTGCATTGGGCAGAGAACTATCTCGGTGTTCCGGTGATTGATCATTGGTGGCAAACCGAAACGGGTTGGTCGATTGCCGCAAATTGCATGGGCATTGAAGCAATGCCGGTTCGCGAAGGATCGTCTTCTCTGCCAGTGCCCGGTTGGGATTTGAGGGTGATGTCAGAAGAGGGCGAAGAGGTAGCCCCTGGTGAGATTGGCACGCTGGCTTTGAAATTGCCGCTTCCGCCAGGATCGTTTCCAACTTTATGGAACGCGAAAGAACGGTTTATTCAATCCTATCTCGAGCGATTTCCCGGTTTTTACAATACGTCGGATGCCGGCATTATTGACGCTGATGGTTATGTTTATGTGATGTCTCGAACTGATGACATCATTAATGTTGCAGGCCATCGTTTGTCGACTGGCGCTATGGAGGAAGTCCTTTCGGATCATCCTGATGTGGCTGAATGCGCCGTAACTGGAGTTGCCGATGTCCTGAAAGGGCAAATCCCTCTTGGCTTTTTGGTATTAAACGCGGGGTGCACTCGCTCGACCGTCGAGATTTCTGACGAAGTCGTTGCGCTTGTCAGGAAGCGTATCGGCCCAGTGGCCGCATTTAAGCAAGCGCTTGTTGTTAAACGTTTACCAAAGACTCGATCTGGAAAAGTCTTGCGTGGCACGATGCGGGCAATTGCTGATGGCAAAGAATGGAAGATGCCCGCGACGATCGATGATCCAGAGATTCTCACTGAAATTACAGAGGCGCTGTTAACCATCGGCTACCCCCGTTCAGAATGACAATATGTGATGACTGAGACCAAGACCCCAATACTTGATGACTGGCGTAGCCTCGCACGTGAGGAATTAAAAGGGCGGGACGCAACTGATCTTGAGTGGCAGACGCCGGAAGGGATCACGATTAAACCGCTATATACGGCTGAAGATCTTGACGCGATTGGACGCCAAAATGATCTACCGGGATTTCCGCCTTTTACTCGAGGTCCGCGCGCAACGATGTACGCCGGGCGTCCATGGACAATTCGACAATACTCTGGTTTTTCAACCGCCGCGGCGTCGAACGCATTTTACCGGCGTAATTTGGCAGCGGGTCAAAGTGGCCTGTCTGTAGCTTTTGATCTGGCAACTCATCGCGGGTATGACTCTGACCATCCAAGAGTCTCAGGAGATATCGGCATGGCCGGGGTTGCGATTGATTCTGTCGAGGATATGCGAGTTCTTTTCGACGGTATCCCGCTTGACAAGATGTCGGTGTCAATGACGATGAATGGAGCGGTGCTTCCGGTGCTTGCGATGTTTATTGTTGCGGGCGAAGAACAGGGGGTGGATCAGACCGCATTATCGGGGACATTACAAAACGATATTTTAAAAGAGTTTATGGTGCGCAATACCTATATCTATCCCCCTCGGGAGTCGATGCGCATTGTGGCGGATATTATCGGTTATACGGCAACGCGAATGCCCCGCTTTAATCCCATCTCGATCTCGGGTTATCACATTCAGGAAGCGGGCGCGACAGCAGTCCAAGAGCTTGCGTATACATTAGCTGACGGGATTGAGTATGCTCGGACAGCCGTTTCTCGTGGATTAGAGATCGATCAGTTTGCCCCACGTCTTTCGTTTTTTTTCGGCATCGGCATGAACTTCTTTATGGAGATTGCCAAGCTGAGAGCCGCACGACTGCTTTGGGCAGAGCTTGTTGAGGAGCAGTTTTCACCAACCGATCCACGCTCTCTCATGTTGCGAACCCACTGCCAGACTTCAGGGGTCAGTCTTACCAGTGAAGATCCCTATAACAATATTGTGCGTACTACTATCGAAGCATTAGCAGCGGTGCTTGGCGGCACCCAGTCGTTGCATACCAACAGTTTTGATGAGGCGTTGGCACTACCCACTGATTTCTCAGCCCATATCGCGCGAAATACGCAGCTGATACTGCGGGAAGAAGCCGGAGTTCATCGAGTGGTTGATCCGTTGGGGGGTTCTTATTATGTCGAGAGTTTGACCGCAAGTTTGGTAGCGCACGCCCGCGAAATGATCGACGAAATTGAAACTATGGGCGGTATGACTGCAGCTGTGATCAGCGGTTTACCGAAACTTCGGATCGAAGAGGCCGCAGCACGCAAACAGGCGCGGGTCGACCGAGCAGAAGAAGCGGTCGTCGGTGTTAATTGCTATCCACCTGATGCTGAGACTGAGGTTGAAATTCTCAGTATCGATAATACGGAAGTAAAGAACGAGCAGATCGAGAGATTAAAGCAGGTTCGTTTGAATCGCGATGAGCAGAAGTGTCAGGCGTCTCTGACCACGTTAAAGAAAGCTGCAATGACGGAAGAGGCGAACCTGCTAGAGTATGCTGTTGAAGCAGCACGATTACGGGCCACGGTAGGTGAGATTTCTTCCGCGTTGGAGGATGTATTTGGCCGACACCAGGCACAAGTGGGGACGATTTCAGGCGTGTATGGCGAGGCATATCAGCAGGATAAAATTTTTGAGGCGCTCAAAAACGATGTAATAAGTTTTGCAGAGCGATTTGGGCGAAGACCGCGTATTCTGGTCGCAAAAATTGGCCAGGACGGACATGATCGGGGTGCCCGGATAATTGCGACCGGTTTTGCTGATGTGGGTTTCGATGTTGATGTGGGCCCCTTATTTCAAACACCGGACGAAGTTGTTCGTCAGGCGATTGATAACGACGTGCACGTGATCGGTATCTCATCGCAGGCAGCAGGCCATTCAACCTTGGTGCCTGAGGTTTTAAAACTTCTGTCTAAACACGATGCCGACAATATTAAAGTGGTGCTTGGGGGGGTGGTTCCAAAAGCCGATAGTAATAAATTGACCGCACTGGGAGTGGCTGCAGTGTTTGGACCAGGCACCCCCATTCTTGTTGCGGCGCGAGAAGTCCTCTCGGTAATCGATCGACAGGGTGACGGTGCCTGATGCGCGAAATTATTGAAGAACTCGAAAGGCGCCGACGGGCCGCTCGAGAGGGTGGTGGTCAGAGACGTGTTGAGGCTCAACACGCAAAGGGTAAGTTAACGGCTCGAGAACGTATTGACGTTTTACTGGATGAAGACAGCTTTGAGGAGTGGGATGTTTTTGTTGAGCATCGTTGCGCTGACTTTGAAATGCCAGGCAAGACAGTACCTGGCGATGGTGTTGTTACAGGCCATGGCACGATTAATGGCCGAACGATTTTTGTTTTTAGCCAAGATTTCACAGTCTTTGGTGGTTCACTTTCAGAGGCGCATGCCGGAAAAATATGCAAAATTCTTGATCATGCGATGAGAGTGGGTGCGCCGGTAATTGGTTTAAACGATTCTGGTGGGGCGAGAATCCAGGAAGGCATTGATTCGCTTGCGGGATATGCAGAAGTATTTCAGCGAAATGTTCTGGCATCCGGTGTTATTCCGCAGATATCGATGATTATGGGTCCCTGCGCGGGCGGCGCTGTTTATTCTCCAGCGATTACGGATTTTGTCTTCATGGTGAGGGATTCATCTTATATGTATGTCACGGGACCGGAGGTGGTCAAAACAGTCACCCACGAAACGGTCAGTCATGAAGAGTTGGGTGGGGCGACGACACACTCAAGTAAGTCAGGTGTTGCTGATAGGGCGTTTGAAAATGACATCGACGCTATCTTAAGCGTCCGACGCTTTGTCGGTTTTCTGCCGTCAAGTAACGTAGACGAGTTGCCACAGTGGGACATCACGGATCACGTCGATCGCGAAGATGAATCCCTGAATTCACTCATTCCGGACAACCCTAATAAGCCCTACGACATGCATGAGCTGATTGAAAAAATCGTTGATAACGGTGATTTTTTTGAGCTCAAACCCGATTACGCAGGTAACATTCTGACCGGCTTTGGACGGATGGGAGGTAGTCCGGTTGGTATTGTTGCCAATCAGCCGATGATCCTCGCTGGATGTCTCGATATTCAATCCTCTACTAAAGCAGCCCGCTTCATTAGATTTTGTGACGCGTTTTCGATTCCCATTGTCACTTTGGTGGACGTGCCTGGATTCTTGCCGGGTACAGCTCAAGAGTATGGTGGCATTATTCGTCATGGCGCAAAACTGTTATACGCTTATGCCGAGTGCACTGTACCCAAAGTGACTGTTATTACTCGTAAGGCCTATGGCGGCGCTTATGATGTGATGGCGTCGAAGCATCTTCGTGGAGACGTAAATTTTGCGTGGCCGACCGCGGAGATCGCGGTCATGGGTCCCAAGGGCGCCGTAGAGATAATTTTTCGCCAGGACATTGGTGATGCGGAAAAAATCGAAAAACGAACTGAAGAATATCGACAGAAATTTGCTAATCCATTTGTTGCAGGACATCGCGGTTTCATCGACGATGTTATTTTGCCTAGCGAAACCCGTAAGCGCGTGTGTCGGTCACTTAAAATGTTGAAGAACAAGCATCTCCAAAATCCGTGGCGCAAGCACGGCAATATTCCCCTTTAAAGCAGGATTTCAAAATGAGTAAAGGACGAGTTGATCAAATCTGTATTACGCCCGCAGAAGGGGGGGCGATTCAGGAGGTGACGGAGGTTGAGGCAATTTCTGGTCGAGGCCTTAAGGGGGATCGATATTGCAAGCCGCATGCGGCGCCGGAGACTCAGGTTACGCTTATCGAGGCAGAAGCGATTGATGAATTCAACCAGACCTTCTCGATGAATCTGAGCGCGACCCAGTTTCGCCGTAATGTAATTACCCGGGGCGTTCAACTTAATTCCCTTGAGGGAAAATCGTTTTCAGTGGGCGGGGTCAAACTTCGTGGTATCGAACTTTGCGAGCCGTGCGCCTATTTGCAAAATCTCCTGCAGATCCCTGGACTTGTTAAACAGTTAACCCATAAGGGCGGTTTGCGTTGCGAGATTCTGAGCGATGGGGTCATCCGGTCAGATAATTTAATTAACGACTAACCTCGAACCTGGATAAATAGAGGCAGTTTAATAATTTCCAATCGCTACAAGTTTTCTGCCTGATCTCTGAGAACAAATTTTTGAATTTTTCCTGTGGAAGTTTTGGGTAGATCACAAAAGACCACGGTGCGCGGCATTTTATAGTGAGCCATATTATCGCGACAAAACACCATAATCTCCTCTGCGCTCGCGGCCTCGCCCTCGCGAAGGGTAATAAACGCGCATGGGCTTTCGCCCCATTTTTCATCTGATTTTGAAACGACTGCTGCCTCGAGAACTTTTGGGTGGCGGAATAAAACTTCTTCAATTTCAAGACTTGAAATATTCTCTCCCCCTGAAATAATAATGTCCTTGGAGCGGTCTTTAATTTCAATGTAGCCATCCGCATGCCTTACTGCGATATCCCCGCTGTGGAACCAGCCCCCGGAAAACGCATCATCAGTCGCCTCGGTGTTCTTGAGGTAACCTTTCATGACTGTGTTGCCTCGAACCATTACTTCGCCAAACGTTTCTCCATCCCATGGGACATCAACCATTGTATTAGAGTGTTTAACACTGGCGTTTTCCAGCGTTCCGTAATGCACGCCTTGTCTCGACATGCGTGCTGAGCGTTGTTGCAGCGGAAGCGTCTGCCAGTCGTCTTGCGGAATGCAAACAGTTGCCGGGCCATAGGTTTCAGTGAGACCGTAGAGATGAGTCACGTGAAAACCGTCCGCCTCCATCGCCTCAATGACGGCAGAAGGTGGTGCAGCCCCACCGGTCGCGATCTCAACGGTTTGGGAGAAGGGTGTTTTCATCTCCTTTGGGGCGTTGGCTAAAAGATTCATCACAATGGGTGCGCCACACATATGGGTGACCGAATTCTCTGAGATTGAGTCAAACACGGCTTTGGGTTCAACAGCACGAAGGCATACATGAGTACCCATCGACGCGGTAACCGCCCATGTAAATGTCCATCCATCGCAGTGAAACATGGGCAATGTCCAAAGGTAAACCGAATGTCGATTAAGACCCATCGTGGTCATATTGCCGATCGCGTTAAGATAAGCACCTCGATGGTGATAAACACATCCTTTGGGATTTCCTGTGGTCCCAGAAGTATAAAGTAACGAAAGCGCCTGCCATTCATCAGTCGGTTGTTCGCTCGAGAATTCTCCTGAGACAGATTCAATAAATTCTTCGTAGGTCATCTCACCCAGTCGCTCGCCGCCTTCACTCTCGGAGTCATCGATGTCGATGACCAAAATCTCTCGATCAATAAGCGCCAATGCGTCTTTAACAACCGGTGAGAATGCGCAGTCTGTTAGTAGAACTTTCGCCTCACCATGTTCAAGAATGAACGCTATCGTTTGCGGATCAAGTCTGATGTTGAGTGAGTTGAGTACCGCCCCAATCATGGGTACTGCATTGTGAGCTTCGAGCATCTCCGGGGTGTTCGCTCCCATGATAGCAACACAGTCTCCGGCGACAATGTTTCGACCGCTGAGCGCATTCGCGAGCCGACATGATCGGTCTAGAAACGATTTATAGGTATAACGCCTTTTGCCATGGATAATAGCAACATGGTCAGGGACCACTTGAGCCGCGCGCTTCAAAAAGCTCACCGGCGATAACGGCTCAAAATTAGCTCGATTTTTTTCTAACTGAAAATCAAAAATAGACACGAGATTCCTCCAAAAATCAGAATGCTAATCCTACCGAGTTTTTTTTCATATGTCAGGTAGCGATGCTTATTCTGCTTCTTTGTGAGAACGTCGAGTTTAATAAATTGGCACCCAGACTTGGCGAGAACGCCGTTTATAATCAGGACTGAAGATTCAAGAGAGTATTTTGATGCGGGTTCCGAGTGGAAAATTTTACGATGAAGTCAGCGTTGGCGACGAGTTTGATTACGTACTGACGATCACCGAAACTCATCTTGTTACAGCGTCAGGTCTTTTCGGCGATTTTAATCCTTTGCATGTTGATGAAACCTTTGCGGCGCAGTCAAGATTTGGCGGGAGGATCTTGCATGGTCCGTTTACCAGCGCTTTTATCGCCGCTCCAATTGGACTTTATTTCGCCGGCACGGCGATTGCTTACCTCGAACATAATTGCAAGTTTACGGCGCCTGTAAGACCGGGAGATACACTGCGGGCAGTCTGGCAAGTGATTGATAAACAGAATAAGCCAAAGTTCGAAGGCGGAGTAGTCGAGCTCACTTGCATTTGCGATAATCAGAACAAGGTTGAAGTAGCGACAGCCAATGGCAAAATCATGGTGTCCTCGGCTAAGTGACTTAAAGAAAAAAATGGACGCATCACTTCACGGAAAACGAATTTTGATTTACAGTCATGATTCGTTTGGGCTGGGTCACTTACGCCGGTGTCGAGCAATTGCGCACGCTCTGGTCGACCATTTTGCAGGGCTCAGAGTTCTGATTGTTTCGGGATCGCCCATCATTGGAAGCTTTGATTTTAAAAGTCGCGTTGATTTCGTGCGTATTCCGGGAGTCGTGAAACTCCGCGGTGGTGATTACACGTCGCTGTCGGATCATATAGACCTATCCCAAACTCTTCGATTAAGAAGCTCAATCCTTGATCAGACCGCGAAGACCTTTTCGCCCGACCTTTTTCTGGTGGATAAAGAGCCGCTAGGGTTGAAAGGCGAGGTTATCGCTACCCTGAAGCGGTTAAGAGATGCTGGGGTAAGCACAGTGCTTGGACTGCGCGATATTCTTGATGACCCGGTGATTTTACGAAAAGAATGGGATAAGCGCGGCATGCCTCGTGATCTGGAGAATCTGTACACTGAGTTATGGGTTTTTGGCACCCCGTCTATGGGTAATCCACTCGCAGAACTGGGTGTCAGCCGAGCAAGCTTCGACCGGATGGTGTACACCGGCTACATCAGGCGCTCCTTGCCTGATATTGCAAAAGCACCAGTAAGTTTGCCGGAAGATCCGTTTCTGCTGGTGACGCCGGGTGGTGGCGGTGATGGCGAAACATTAGTCGACTGGGTGCTAAGTGCGCTTGAACAAAAGCCGCGACCGTCGAAATCCGTCGTGATCGTCATGGGCCCCTTCATGGCTCAGGCAGTTCGACATCGTTTCCAAAGGCGCGCTGCGGTTCTTACTGATGTGCAAATGATTACGTTCAACGCCAATATGGAAATCCTGATGGATCGGGCTGACGGTATCGTGGCAATGGGGGGCTACAACACGTTTTGCGAAATTTTGTCGTTTAATAAGCGCGCGCTCTTGATCCCACGCTCGACCCCGAGAATGGAACAGACGCTTCGCGCTCATCGTGCGGCTTCTCTCGGATTGGTTTCAATGCTAAATGGTGACGGAGACCGCTCTCCCGACGCGATGGCCAAAGCGTTGATTCATCTTGAACAGCAGTCTGTGCCTTTTGATCACGGCGCGGATGAGTTTCTTGATGGCTTAGAGGTCATCTGTAATCGCGCCAAAGCCTTAATTGCCCCGTCAGAAGAGGCTCATTAAGGTGCCGGCTGAGTTATTGGCGACTGTTTTAAATTGATTCTTTTTTATGTCCAGCATCTCCTTGGAATAGGGCATCTCAGGCGAACTCTTGCTATCGCACAGGCCTGTCTGGAGGAAGGACTAGATGTTCAGGTTGTCAGTGGTGGTATTCCGATCAATCAGGAAACGTTCAGAGAGGTTCGGGTACATCAGTTACCTCCTGTAAAAAGCGCTGACCTTTCTTTTTCTTCGATCGTCGATCAAGCCGGCCGACCGGTAACATCAGCGCTTGAGCAGGCGCGAGCCGACGAATTATTACGAATATTTTCTGTCATTCAACCTTCGGTCTTGGTAACTGAACTTTTCCCGTTCGGTCGACGCCGGTTTCGTTTTGAGATTATGCCGCTGCTAAAAGAAGCAAAAAAGAGGGGAACGAAGGTGGTCTGTTCAGTTCGTGACAGCGTTCAAGTTCGCTCGAACCAACGGGAGGAAGAGTCTCTTGATCTGTTAAAACAATTTTATGATCAGGTGCTTGTTCATGGCGATATTGAGTTTTTACCGTTTGACGCATCTTTTAGTAAAGCGGCGAGTATTATGCCGACGATGCGTTATACAGGCCTGGTTGATACGAATTCGTCTTATTCAGTTCAAACTCAATTACAGAAGGTCGATGAAACCTCCGAGGTGCTTGTTTCTGCGGGCGGCGGTGCAGCTGGGGAGAAAATTTATCAGGCGGCATCAAGGGCATGCGCCTTATCGAAATGCTCGCGGCCCTGGCGCCTTCTGCTCGGCTCAAACCCCACAGAGCGTTTAAAAACAGAGATCAAGATGCTGGGGGGTAATAAGGTAATCGTAGAGGCTAATCGCTCTGATTTCCGTCAACTATTAAGTCAATGCGCGATTTCGATTTCTCAGGTTGGATATAACACAGTCGTTGATCTTTTGGCGACGGGCGCACCTGCAATAGTCATTCCATTCGAAGGGGAGGGTGGCCAGAGCGAGCAATCTGCTCGCGCCAAAAGATTGGAGTCAATCGGGCGTGTGCGCGTGCTCTCGGAGGAGGCACTTAGCGCGGAGAGACTTTGTGATCTGGTTAGTGAAATGACCGATGCCCACCCGTCTCGCTTTTCTAGAAAAACCTGCAACGGCGCAAAAAATTCTGTGAGCGCATTGAAAAAGCATCTTGAGTAACCGTTATGCCGGCGCCTGATAATCTTATATTTAAAAGTTATGTTTCTGATCACCAAGATGATTTGTTAGCGCTTTGGCAGGTGTGCGACTTAATTCGGCCATGGAATAATCCTGCAGACGATATTCGCCAGTGCGTTGAAAATCCGTCGTCTGAATTGCTTATTACCTATCTCGATCAAACATTATGTGGAAGTGTGATGGTCGGTTGCGATGGCCATCGAGGTTGGGTCTATTACCTGGCAGTCGCGCCAGACTATCGAACCCAAGGTATTGGGAGGGCATTGATGGCGTCGGCCGAGCAGTGGCTGATTGATCGGGACGTGCCAAAAATTCACGCCATGATTCGACATGATAATTTATTAGTGCGCGGCTTTTATAAAAGACTTGATTTTGTGGATGGCGATGTTCAGCTTGTTCAAAAGTGGCTGAAACGGGAAACTTAAACTCAATCTAAGACGTGTCGACGGCATCGAACACAGTTGAATGTCGCGACGTTAGCGCTGATGACGATTAACAATTGCGACCAGATCTGTCGGATTGATTGCTGAGCAGGGAAAACCGGATGGCCTCAGGGTATCCATGCTTTCAGCCGCAATTAAAGCGTTAACTACCGCTTCCTCGACCGATTGGACCGCCGCCTCATAAATCGAATCACAAAGGTCATCGCCGGTCCATTCAAATGCACCGTTCACGCTGCCCATTGATTCGATTGGAACCTCATTTGCCGTACTGAAAGCGAGGAAGATATCTCCAGATCCATTTTCGCCAATGGTTCCGCCCCGGGCGATGCCGATCGCTCCCCGTTTGGCAAGGCGCTTTAGTTGGTGGGGCATTAGAGGTGCGTCGGTTGCAATAATTACAATAATAGAGCCAAATTCATGGTCACGCGGCATTAAGTCGTGGGTGAAATGTTTGCCAACAGGCGAGCCAAGGATCGTCAAATCCTCTCGCCGCCCGTGATTGGCTTGAACCAACGCAGCGACCCGGTATTGGTTTTTGGAAATCTCAATTTGTCGTGATGAGGTTCCGGTTCCGCCTTTAAATTCGTAGCAAATCATACCGGTGCCGCCGCCGACATTTCCTTCACTTATCTGACCCGTTACGGCATTGTTCAGGGCAGCGCGCGCATGCGCCTCAGTAACGTGAAGACCGTTTATATCATTTAGCATTCCGTCATAAGTTTCAGCCACGACTGGCATGGCCCATAAATGCTCATCGCCCCAGTGTTTTGGATAGATGTCAATCATCCATTGAACGGCCGCCTGATGAACTCGGCCAACGCTGTGGGTGTTGGTCATCATGATTGGCCCAAGAAAATAACCACCATCTTCTATCCAATGGGTGCCTGTCATCTCGCCGTTGCCGTTAAACCGGTGTACGCCAGCCCATACTGGCTTTGGGATCGGATCCCGTCCGCGAGGGAGTAGTGCAGTGACGCCAGTTCGAATGGGGCCCGCCCCACACTTCAAAGGTCCGTCGCCTTCAATCAAAGTCGTGTATCCGACCTCAACACCTTGTATATCGGTGATGGCATTGTTTGCACCCGTGATGCCGGGAAATTTTAGACCCATCTCACGCGCTCGTTTTTTTATCATTTCGATTGTTTAATCTGAGCTGAGTTTTATATTGATTTTTTCAAGAACGAGGTTCTGGTTTTCAAGACGATACAGATGCCCGCATCCATCGCGAAGTTTCTCAGGCGGGTCGTCCATCATATCCCAATCGATCGCGATGCTTAAAGCCGCCCTCAGCACGCCTTTATGACAAACCGCGACAGCAGGAAGGTGTTGATCCGAAAGCGTGTTAAGCCATGTTCTTAATCGACGGCAAACCTCTCGGGGACTTTCCCCTCCGGGCGGTCGAAAATCGAGTCCGCGATCTTCATTCCGGCGAAACGCTTGCGGGTCGATACGGCGTAATGACTCGAGGGTGTGTCCTTCCCAATGACCCCAATGCATCTCTTGAAGGGGGTCTACCGAGGTCATACTTGTGAATCCGAGTAGGTTTGCAGTTTTGCGTGCACGTTTTAGCGGACTGCAAAAGCAATGCCAGTCAGAATAAGGTCGCTTCAATCGCCAGGACGCAGCTAATCTCTCTCCGTCGGCGCTTAATTCAACATCGGTGCGCCCCTGAATTCGTTTGGATTCATTCCATTCGGTTGGACCATGTCGCACGAAAAGAATCTGACTCATTGGGTTTTTATCTGTGAAAGAAACAACTGGATCGTTTCAGCGGCCAATTCAACTGTATGTCGTTCCAGAAATATATCCCTTGCGTTTTTTGCCATTTGGGCACGAATGGATACATCTTGAATTAAGGCAGAGAGTGCATTTGCGAATGATACGGGATCACCGGCTGGCGTCAAAAAGCCGGTCCGAGTATCCGCTACCGTAGCGGCGACGCCGTCAGTGTAACCTGCGACGACCGGCAGTCCGTGCCGATGCGCTTCAAGAATCGCCATCCCGAATGCCTCATTTATCGCTGGCCAAGCAAAAATATCAGCGGCTGTTAACAGCTGAGCAATGTCAGTCTCCTCCAAAACCCCCGTAAAGCAGACTCGTTTTGTTGTGTTTGAGAACGCCTTAACAATTTGATCCTTTTCGCTGCCACCGCCAACGACAACGAGTTGCCAATCGAGGTCGGTGATGCGTTCCAAAGCGTCTGCAAGCGTCAGATAAGACTTTAACTTGTCTCCGGGCCGCATCATTGCGACGGTGATTATCCAGGGGCAAGTTGGTTTAAGCCTATATTTTGCGGACATTGTTTGTTTTGTGGATTCCGGCGAATCAGAAAAAT
>JABHUE010000158.1 GCA_018672825.1 Pseudomonadota bacterium
GTACATCAGAACCCATGAAGGATGGCTGTATCTGGCCGCCGTCATTGATCTATATGCGCGCCGTGTCGTTGGGTGGTCCATGCAATCACGTATGCATATGGATCTTGTCCTGAGTGCTGTGCTGATGGCTGTCTGGCGTCGTAAACCAACTTCACGGGTTATTGTTCATTCTGATCAAGGGTCTCAGTTTACCAGTTATGAGTGGCAATCATTCCTCAAGACACACAATCTGGAAGCCAGCATGAGCCGCCGGGGGAACTGTTATGATAATGCCGTGGCGGAGAGCTTCTTCCAACTCCTCAAGCGAGAACGCATAAGGCGTAAAACCTATGCAACCCGTGAGCAGGCTCGTGCAGATGTCTTCGATTACATCAAGTTTTTCTATAATCCAAAACGCAAGCATGGTAGGAACGGGATGCTGTCACCCGTGGACTTTGAGCAGCAACAGACTTGGAAGCTGCAAGGCGTCTAAGAAATTAGGGGCGATTCAATGAAAAACAAATACATATTCGCAGCGGTCTGGCTGTTAACCTCTTTGGGTATCTCCGCAGCAAGCGAGGCAAAACCTCTCAAAAGCTTTTCAAAAGCTAAGCGAGCGGCTGTTGGTATCTATTCAGGTTCAGAGAAAACATTCTATTGTAATTGTCCTTATAAAATTGTGGCAAAAAAAAGCACGGTGGACAGCTCAGCATGCGGATACAAGCCTCGTATCTCTATTACAAAAAACGGCAACGTAAATCGTCGATCCAAACGGATTGAGTGGGAACACGTGATGCCGGCATGGAATTTTGGGCATCAACGGGGATGCTGGAAGCAAGGCGGGCGTAAAGCATGTAGAAATGACGAGGAGTTCTCAAGAATGGAGGCAGATCTGCACAATCTTGTGCCTGCAATCGGAGAACTGAATGGTGACCGATCCAATTTTAAAATGGGGTTGATAATCGGTGAGCCCCGAGCTTATGGGAGGTGCGATTTTGAAGTAGATTTTAAATCGAGAACGGTGGAACCTAATGAGGATATACGGGGGGATATTGCTCGAATTTACTTCTACATGCGTGACCAGTATCAAATCGATCTGAACATGCAACAAACCTTATTGTTTAAGGTCTGGAACAAAGCGGACCCCGTCAGTGCTTGGGAGATTGAGCGAGATAAGCGCATTCACAAGATACAAGGTAATGGCAATCCATATATTTATTCGCCATCAATGAGACAGCCATCACTTGAAAGCAAGCCTCTCTTGGGCGGAAAAAGTATTCTTATCCAGCCAAAAAAAAAGAAAAACTTATACTAAGCGTTTTAAATTAGCTGACCGTCCGACATGCTTCAGTTGTACGACACTAGAAGTAACCTCGTCTTTCCGGTTAAAACGTTTTTTTTAGCGCCCTAATTGTTTTTACCAACCCTGAGATGACCCAGAGATAACTTTGGAAAGCCCTCTCGCGATCGATGATTCATTCCAATCGAGTACCTGTTCATCGGGGTTCTTTGGATCTCATGAGCCCGCATTGAATTGAATATTCCCATGTATTTTGTTAGTATAAGTAAGTGAACGACACAGGCTGCAAACACGGCTAACACATACCAGATCTCTTGCGAAAAACGCTGAGCACCTCTAAGGAAATCGCCCCATACCAAGCTGATACGATAACCCTCTCTTATAGCTGCTTTTAAAAGGTGCACACCCGGTGCGCCTGACGACAAGAGAGGTGTATCTTCATGCGTGCTTTACCGCAGCGGCAGATCCTTCGCGCCATGGAGCGGGGATACGCCGCTGAGGCATTGGAGCAGGGCTGCCAATTGATGTTCCGAGCGTTATCTTCTTTTTATGCGCCCAACGAACTTGGAACCGCATCCTTCGAACTCAACGAATGGATGTCTCAGTTTAACCGCCCCATCCAAGCTGAATTCTACCGCGATCATCAACCTTTCCATTGGCAAGTCAGTTTTGGGTTTGTAGTTGACGAAAGCATCCGGCTTTACGCCGAAGACGAAAACGGTGGCGAAGACCTCGTCTTCAAAACCAATAGCCTCTATCCTCTGACGCTGTCCTTGACCCATATCGTCAATGCCAACTAAACTGATGAGTGATATATTTATAATACATCACATTTGGGAGCCGTTATGGGCGAAGTACCGGAACGCAAGAAACGCACGATCATGGAGATCCGAGACTCGAAGTTTAGCGGCGAAAAAATGGTCTATATGTCCGTGCCCGACTACACCTCCGCGCAATGGGCGGAGATGGCCGGTGTTGATGTGGCGGTGGTCGGCGACAGTCTAGCGATGATCGCACACGGTCATCCCAATACCATTCCGGCGACCATGGATATGATGGTTTTGCACAGCCAAGCCGTGCGGCGGGGTGCACTCAATACATTTGTCCTCGGCTGCATGCCCTATCAAAGCTACAACACGGTAGAGCGCGCCCTGGTTAACGCGACGCGATTCATGCAAGACGCGGGCTGCGATGCAGTGAAACCACAGGGCGGCAAGAGTCAGGCGCATATCCTTCGCGCGTTGGTCGATTCCGGCATCCCGACGGCGTCGCATATCGGGCTGACCCCACA
>JABHUE010000163.1 GCA_018672825.1 Pseudomonadota bacterium
CTCGGCTTGGTCGGTGAGCGCTTTAATTACTACAGGATTGCTGTGTCCGATATTGGCGACTCCTACACCCGCTGCGCAATCAATATAGGTTTTGCCGTCGTCAGAGAAAAGCGATGCGCCTTCTCCACGGACGATATTAATACCCCGCCGGGGATAGACTTCAAGCGCATAGCGGGATTCTAAAGGCGGCTGGGTCACTTGATCGTGGTTCCTTTTCCAGCTAAAGCATCCAGAATCGGGTTTTTCGTTCGGCCATCGGCAATCACGACCTCTGCGGCGCCGTCTTTAAACAAACGGGTTAAGGCTAATAGCTTGCGCTTCATTCGGCCCTCAGCAACCGCCTCTCGATCGGCAAGTTCGGAAACGGAAAGAGTGGGGCACAACGAGTTTTCATCGTTTTTATTGTCAAGAAAGCCTGGCGCTTCGATTAACTGGATTACTTTTTGTGCCCCTAGCGCTCTTTGAAGCGCCGCAACAATATCGTCGTTTTCAGAATTAATCGCGTAGCCTTGCTCATCAACAATTGGGATGCTGAGCACGGGCCGATACCCTTGGCCGAGGAGCAGCGTTAGCAGTTCTTTGTTCACGGATTCCGGCTTTCCGGAAAAATCACGCTTGATTAGGGTTTTTCTGCCCTCCCTAACCTTGATGCCTTTGTTGCGTTTGCCTTGTATCAAACGGGCATCAAGCCCGGTGAGCCCGATCGCGTTGATACTGTTTTGCTGGCATAGCTCGACGAACCGTTTATTCCGCAGTCCGCTGTACGCCATCATAATCAAATCAATCGCTTCTGCATCGGAATAAACGCTGCTGTAGCCAGAGACTGAGGTCAATTCAATCTTCTGATGGCCTGTCAGTGTTGCGAGGTTGTCGCGCGCGGCGTTCGCGCCGAGAACGACGATAAAAGACTCCTCGAGCGCGGCAAGATCAGCAACGACAGCCTCGAGATTAATTTCGCTCCCGCCTCCGACTTTAATAATGTACATAGCTGTTGGTTATAACTCTGTAACCGTTCGGTTTTCGATAGTTTGCCATTCTGCGCCTGGTAAGGGGTAGGGTTGGGAACATACAATCTCAAGTTGGTCAGTGGATGTTCGATGCATTTGAAAATAACCCTGATTTTCGCTGTAGTGGGTCGCTAAAAGGGATTGTTTAGGGGTTGCCATAATCAAATTCATGGCTCGTATATAACGCGTTCGTTTCTCGATCACCTCGACTGTTTTGCGCAGCCCGGGCAGGGGCCCAAGATGCGAAAATCGGTTGGTGTAGTTGAAAATCTTCTCGGCTCCTATACGGCCTGACTCCCGGATTCGAACCCCGGACAACTCGCCATTAAAAATAAACACTCGGTTCTCGTTGGCGAACGGCATATTATTTTCAACCCGGATGCCTTCATCGCGAAACGCACTGCGGGCATGAGCCAGAAAAAGACCCGTATCGTTGAACCCGTCTAGAGCATCCTCCCAAATGGGCGTAATACTATGATGAAAACACCATCGATCGTTTTCCAGCCAAGCACAACCCCAGCCGTGGCCCTGATATTCACTGCTGTTCTTGCAGACAGTGGCAAACGCCTGTAGATGCTGTGTGACCTCAACCGGTTTGGGCGAACGAAGCCATAGTAGTCGGCACATTGGGGCGATTAAATGGGATGAAGACCGCTAAATGTGAGTCCGGTCGACTCATTCAACCCATGCATGAGGTTCAGGCACTGAATGGCTTGACCCGCGGCGCCTTTCATCAAGTTATCAATAGCGCTGATCACAACCAGACGGTTGGTGCCTGAATCGATTTCGAATCCGATATCACAAAAATTAGTACCGCTTAAAAGCTTCGGTTCCGGAAAACGATGAATCCCATTTCTCTCCTTAACAATACGGATAAAAGGCTCTTTTGCATAGTCCTCTCGATACATCCCCCAGATCTCTTTCTCCTGGTGCGATTGATTCAAAAAGACATGGCAGGTTGCCAAAATGCCCCGGACCATCTCGATAGACGTCGCCGAAAAGTACACTGGGAAATCACCGAGCGATTGGGTGATTTCGGCCACATGTCGATGACGAGTAGGGCGATAAGAGCGCACGGCGCCACTTCTTTCAGGATGATGGCTGCCTTCTGTTGCAGCGTTTCCGGCTTCACTCGAGCCCGCCTTCACATCGATAACAACAGAGGAGATCAAATTACGATTTGCAAGCGGCGCAAGCGCTAACGTGCTGGCCGTCGCGTTACAGCCGGCGCAAGCAACATGAGTCGCACCTTCGATAGCCGCTCGATTGATCTCCGGCACGCCATAAACAAACCGATCGAGAAGGCTCGGATTAGGGTGTGGCTGCCCATACCATTTTGCATAAATATCCGGATCCCATAGGCGGAAATCGGCACTTAAATCGATAATCCTCGGCGCAAGTGTGGAGAAGTTATCAAATCGTTCTGCTGTTTGTCCGTGGGGTAAGCATAAAAACAAGACATTGCACGGCTCGAGTTCTGTCAGATTGCAAAATTTAAGCGAGCCGGCACCACGAAGATTGGGATGAGCCTTATGAATCGCTTTACCTGCAAATCGCTCGGAGGTGACTTGTTTAACCTCACACGAATCATGAAAGAGCAACAGGCGCAAAAGCTCCCCGCCTGTATATCCAGACCCGCCCACAATAGAAACGTTTATCACGATCTAGACTCCAAAACATAATCCACCACCTGCGCCGGAATATTAACCCCTGTGGTTTCGATGCTATTTCGAAACTCCATGGTGTAATTCACTTCATTCACGCACAGTCCGTCCTTGGTTTCAAAAAGATCTACCGCAAGAACGCCACCACCGACAGCGGTGGCAGCTGCCAGAGAGATGTCAGCGATGTGGGCATCAACCTCGCACCCGGTAGCGACAGCACCTCGCGCTGTATTTGTGATCCAGTGCTCGGAGCTTCGATAGATGGCGGCGATACATTGATCTCCCACAACGAAACTTCGAATATCTCGGCCCTTTTTCTCGACGAATTTTTGAATATAAAAGATGGAGTGGTGATAACTACCCAGAACTGACTTATGTTCCAGGATGGCTTCAGCTGATTCACGGTCATTTACTTTCGATAGCAGTCGACCCCACGAACCAACAGCCGGTTTAAGCACGACGGGATAGCCAAGCTCCTCAATAGCGGCGAGGGCTGAGGCTTCAGTAAACGCGACGCGAAGCGATGGTTGTTTTACACCCGCTTTCTTTAGCGCCACTGAGGTGAGTATCTTGTCACCACAAATTGCGGCAACTTTAGCGGAGTTCACGCAGTGGACGCCCGCGGTCTCCAGCAGTTGAAGCCCGTACAATGATCGGGAATGATTGATACTCCGTTCCAGAACAATATCAACGTTAGGGATGGGTTCAAGATCAAAAACCAGTTTACGGTCATCAATCATCTGAAGATTAATCCCGCGACGTTGAAACTCGTCAATAAGAAGTTTTTCTTCCTTTCGAACTAAAGAGTGGAGTAATCCGACCTTCACTCGCCCCAATCCTCCTCAGTTTCTGGCGCTTCGGTTACCGTAGCAGGGTCAAGACCTCTGACCTCAAGCTCTGATCCGCAATCGGCACACTCGAGTAACTCGCCGATTACTGTACCCGCAGCGAATGAGATTTCAGCACCACAAACAGGACATTCAGTCATATTCTCGTTTCCTTCATTAGATTGGAGGAGGCGGGTTAGTGTGCCCCCGAGGATTCATTACCCTTAAATTTGAATTGTAATTTAACTTGCATCCCAAAACTAAAAGATAATTTTTAGGATCGGGGATTTCGTTCACCACGATTGTAGTGATACTAGAATGACATATAGGCGCCAGAGGGGGTCTAGGATCGCGGTCGAAGCCCATACATTCATTCCGAAACTGTAGATTAGAGTCAGGGGTCAATTTGACACTAATAGGCAGCCCCTGAGAAGTTATATTGCCTTTGGGTTCGATAGGGTGTTTAGCGTCAGTTACTCATAAAAGGTACCAGCGTGCTACCGCTAACTTTCTCTTGGATTTCATTTTAATTTATTTATACTCAGAGGCTAATTTCTCAATATTTAGTTCAAAGTATTCATGGCTTCTAAAAAGGGATCTGCACGATTACCAACTCGACGGCCGGGTATTGACCGATACGACAAGGTTTTGGGAGCGGCTGAGCGAATAATTTTAGAGAATGAGTCGCTAGACGGTTTAACTCTCCAGGCGATCGCTGCGAAGGCGAAAGTACCGAGAGTCTCACTTTATTATTTTTTTCCGTCAATCGATGCCGTGATTGAGGCGCTTTACCAGCGTATTCTTACCCGACTGATAAACGAACTTACTCAATCATTCACGACACCTGATAAAGACTGGAAAAAAGTGATGGCGCGACTCATGAGCGAAGTCCGTAATCACTATGACAGAAACACGTTAACCACCATTTTGGCGCTCACGCCTCCCTCACCCAAAATGATTAACGAAGCCCATATTGTCTATGGAGAGGCTGTTGCAAACATGTTAGTTGCTATATCGGGTGTGCCCGCGTCTAAAAAGTTAACGATGGGATGCGAGATTGCGGCCGAGATTGGTACAACAATTTTTCGAAAATCTTATCTCGAAAAAGGAACGATAACTGATTCTTATTTGGCAGAAGCGATCAATGCGGTTATCGCTTATCTTGACACGGTTATTGAAACTAAAAGAGTCAAAAAACGGAAGTAGAGCATCTCCTAACGAGATGAGAGAGAAGGTGAGGTCGATCCTCCATCTAGACAAGAGGATTTCTCCAAAATTTAGTTTGAAAAGATTAAGGGGACTGAAGTCAACGAATTTCAGTGCGAGATCGAAATCACGAGCTCTGTGTGCTCAATACGAAAGGGGCCGTAAAGTCCGCCTCTGAAATTTTGGTTGAGCACCGACGGTCCCAGAGCCAAATTCGTTTTGTATCGTAGAAAAGTGGGTAATGCTGTGTATTGGGATACAGAAATAACCCCACTTATGCACCCCACTTTACGAAATATCTACTGAGATGGCTAGAGACACCGGTAGACGGAAACATCTATTTTTATAGATTAAAGCAAAAAAAACCTCTGCTTTCGCAGAGGTGGTGGTGCCCGGGGCCGGACTCGAACCGGCACGAGGTTTCCCTCGAGGGATTTTAAGTCCCTTGCGTCTACCAGTTTCGCCACCCGGGCTTTCTAACCGCATTAAGAATGTAGACTTTTTGCGTGAGTTTGAATTTTAGTCGCTTTGTTTCAGAAAAATCCAAGTCTAAAACCGAATATTAACTCTCTAAGACGTTAGTCAACTGCACGAAAATATTCGACTCATAGAGTGTATTTTAAACCGATAAAGCCCGTGACGATACAAGCAGATTATTCCTTGGCTTAAGTCAAGAGCTTATTCACTATAGACCGCCCCTAGTGAGTAACTTGAAGTTTCGTCATCACCACCGGCAGCGCCTTCCCTGTAGAGAACGTTTATATTTTTTTGTTCTCTTGTGAGCGCTTTAGCCAGTCTAACTTTGTGACCCGAAATCCTAGAGACGTTTTTTTATAAGCGCTTCGGTCCCCTTCATTCGAGAATCCAGCTCGCTCGAGGACGTTTTGCGAGGCCCTGTTTTTAGGATCAATTACAGCAACAATCTCTTCCAGACACGAATTAGAAAAGGCAAATTCCAGAATACGTGATATCGCCTCGGATGCGAAACCCTGCCCCCATTCGTCTTTTCTTAAAAAGTAACCGATTTCTATCTCCCGTTCCGGTATTTCTCCCGAGCGTACTAATTCCCACTCTGTGTCTTTGACCTCTACCGGTAACGGAAGGAGCGCAATAGTGCCGATGGACTCTTGGGTCTCTGCATTGCAGATACACCAGACCCCAATGGAGCCATCTGCGCCACGCTGGGTAAAGGATCTCATTTCCGTCCGGATTCTTTCACTCGTTGCGGGACCGCCCGCGTACTCCATCATCTCAGGGTCGGTTACAAGCTCAACAACTAAATCGACATCATCCTCCTTGAGGGGTCGCAGCAATAATCGTGGTGACACCAGCTGTAGTAATTCTTCCGGCATTACGTGTGTTTTCACTTTTCACTCTTCACTCTGTCAGATGATTTCGGTTCCCACCGCCAGTATTAGCGGTAGCGGGTGTTGCGATTAAGGCCATAAAAAAACAAGAACTGGGGAATGGTAACCCGTGTGATGGGGGGTAAGCATGCTCATGAGTCGATAAGGTTGAACGGGGAACGGAGATCATACAGTCGCTTGGGATCCTTATGAACCCTAGAAACTCCAAACGAATCAAAAAAAATTGGGCGATCAGGACCTCAAATTTTTCAGAGTTTCAAAAAACCTGGAAAGAAAAAGCGCCAAGATCACATATTGGCCGTCGTAATTTTGATAAAATTCCGCTTAACCCATTACCTAATCCAAATAGCATGAACATCCAAAAAATAAGCTTTTAATTTCCCTTTTCGCTCTATTGATCAGCTGCTTCTTCCTGGGTTCTGCGGCTTGGGCCGAGCCTGTCTCATCTGTTGATAAATTTTTCAGGTCAGGAGGCGTGGTAACGACGCCTGAGACTTACCCCACAATCGAAACGGCCCGCCAATTACTGCTGGCGCAGGAACGAGCTGAAGTAAACCTTTTCGCTCATACTCGTAAATTAACGCCCACCGACGATCAGCCGGTGGTGCGAATGAACAGGGATACTTATTACAGTTTTGCGGTGGTTGACGTATCCAAAGGCGCGACGGTCACGCTGCCACCGGTACCGGAGGGTAAATATATCTCCGTGCAACCGGTGACCGAGGATCATCGCATTCAGCCCATGTCCTATGGGAGCGGGACCTACCAGTTAGCAACCCACCTTGGAAGCCACCTCTATTTGATTGTCCGACTGGACAGCACCCTGAGTCAGGAAGAAGCGAATGCGCTGCAGGATGCCATGGTGATCGATGCGGCAAGTGCGGAACCCTTCTTGGCCGAGCCCGTTGATAAAGACGCCTTCGAGACTGTTGAACGTTCCCTTCGGGAAAAGTTAGCAGAGTTGGCGACCGCGGACCCAGGTAATGTAGCCAAAGGGATGTTTACCGCCCCGACTGATGATTCAAGAGGGTTATATACCTTTGACAAATATACCGTAGGAGCAGCGGTAGGCTGGGGAGGCGCGCAACTGAGGGATAACCTTTACGAGAGCTCACCGGACTACCCCGCGAAGGGATGCTATGAAGCAACCTTTGAAGATCCGGACAATGGCGCTTTCTGGTCTTTTACGATCTACGACAAAAAGGGATTCATGTTTAATGATGTGGCGCACATGAGTTCAGATATCGCCTCCCCTAATGCCGATGGAACATTCACCGTGCGCTTCGGTTGCGGGACGAATGCGGCCAACAATGTGCCAATCACAAACGACACGGGGGTCTTTAATTTTGTGGTTCGCCACTACATCCCCTCTGAGCGCGTGAGAGACGAGGGGTATCGGCTCGCACCTCTGATTTCAAAAGTGGAATAGCGAAACACATGGTAGGCAGTAAGTCGCCTCAGTCGCAAGCGTGCGACTGAGGCCTGCTTTCGTCACAAACGGTAACCTGCCTCAAAAAACCCCACCGGATCAATATTGGGCATATTCTGAATAGTGAGCGTCAACATCTCGCTCCAATCGTTAACTGATTCGCCCTTCGGCACCCATTCCTGAATAAAAAAAGATTCATCGCTCTCCTCAAAACCCTGTTCAAATCCGGGGGGCAATTCGAAATAAATGTTTTCAGTGTTGCCCTGGGCATGTGCAAGACAGGCAAGGGAAAACATAAGCAATAGCGCTAAACCCCGCGTCGGAATCTGCTTGAATGATATTAAGTAATCCATCGATGAAACGCTCAAGCTAGGCAAAGAATTGGTCATTATTCTATCTTGTCCTAAAGATCACCATGCGAAAGGTGACGGTCGAGACTTCACGGCCGTTCTTCCCAATTCGCGAAGTGATATCGAAAACAGGCTCAACGTACATGATCCCTAAACGGGCTATAACGCGAAGATCTTCCTATTGTTACTACTCCGGCGGAGGGATGACCCAACCTCAGCGGTACAATTAAGTCCCATTTGTGCAACGTGAACATAAGGAATGCTAGATATGAATGACCGCTATGAAGCTGGTATGGAAGAATTAAAGGAACATCTTGGTGAAGATGCTGAGAAATATATTGCAAAGCTGGAAGCGATCTCGCCGTTCTTTGCCCGAGTGAATGTTGAATTTGCCTACGGCGATATATACAAGGAAACAGACAAGGTGCTGGATCAGGTGACTCAGGAGTTAATCACCGTAAGTGCGCTCACGGTGCTCGGATATGCCATTCCGCAGCTCAAAGTCCATATGGATGCCGCTTTGAATCGAGGCGCAACTCAGGATCAAATTATTGCCACGATAACCCAAATGATCGATTACTGCGGGTTTCCGGCCGCAACCAACGCGCTTCTGGCGGCAAAAGAGGTGTTTGATGCCCGGGTTGGCTAATCACCAACTCAAACGAATAAGTTGCAAGCGCAAAGAGGATGTTGGAAGAATAAGCTGAAATATCACGTGTTGGCGGAAACGGCTTTAAACGGGCGAACGAAAATGGAGGCTGGGGTCGGAATCGAACCGGCGTCCACGGCTTTGCAGGCCGCTGCATAACCACTCTGCCACCCAGCCACTTAAGCTCTCGGTTTAGTGAAATAAAACGTAGGAAAATTAGCTTCGCGCGGATTATACGTGGTATCGCGGATTCGGTGTTTTTTTCTCGCTTTGGGTACGATTGCATATCAGACCCTCTAGCGCCCAAAAAGCATCTGAGGTGTGATATCGCATCTGTCTATTTTTGAAATTACCAAAATTTCAGACCAACACGCTAGAGAAATATCCTAACCCCGACACTCGATTTTTGTTTGTTAATTTCCCTCGATAAATTGATCCGCTACAGGATGGGTTCTATCTTGGACCCATCCTGTAAGGTCCTCGAGGAGGCCTTTTAAACAGCTGAAACCTGGTCGAAAAAGACTTATCTGATAACAGACTTGAGATAAGATATAACCGCACTTTTGGCTTGTTGATGAAAAGAAGGCAAAATAATCTGATGCTCGACAAACGATTTTCTCCAGACGCAGTCCGCGATCTCAGATGCAATTTCACAGGAGCGAACCAACTGTTGGGAACCTCGACCTCCTGTTAGATGGGCTAGCGTATGTGCCAATTCTTTTCCATAGTGCTGATGAGCTTGATTAAGGCTCGTCAGTGATGTGGGAGATAGCGCCAGAATCATCGTAACCGGATTTTTTTCATAGTGAGATCGGGTCTGATCCATCAGAGACTCAACAAAACTGGGCCATAGCTGGGTAGTTTCAGTTTGGGCCTCACCTAAAAACTCGATCGCCATCCGTTCCACACTCCGCTCATAAAGTGTTTCAATTAATGAGTTGACCGACGGAAAGAAATAATAAACCGACACTCTTGGAATACCCGCTTGACGGGCAACTAACTGAATGGATAAGCCCTTAATTGAGCGCTCCTCGGTAATGATCGCTTCCGCCGCTTGGATAATGGCGTTGTATCGTTCAACTCCCGGTTTCTTGGTCCCAATTCGAACAACTTTTTCCGCTAACATCGGTTCGATCTGTCTAGAGGGCAATAAGGGCTCGGGTCAGCGTGCATCAAATGGAGCCGACGAGTGATGCAGAATGATTCGGATGTCCCCCGTCTTCTGCTTCCAGAAGGTCCAGGTTTTTTCGGGCTGAGCGACTCCACCCTCGTTGTCGACAATTTATACGAATCCATGGTGTTGGCGGTAGCGCCGAATATCTGAACGACATCGTCGATGATTTCGCAGCTTTGAAGCCGCCTTCTTGATAGGCTTCGTTTATGGCTAGCAGGCCCGCGCACCAGCCCCTCTGTGCCGCCATCACTTCCTCAACAGTGATGGTGTTGTCAAAAACATCAACACTCGGATTGGCGAGCGCGGGTGCAGTCGAAATGGTTGAAAGCAGAAGTACTGTGGGGATAATGAGTCGCGATTTAAATTTGAGCATGTTCAAGTTCCTTTGAGTTGGTTATAAAAAAATATCGTCGGATGGGTTCATCTCTTATATGCAAGCAATAAACGTGCCGACCTTAAAAATCTCTCTGAACCGGTTATACGAGCGACTCATAAATTAAATGATCCAAGAATGGCCATCAGTAGGGCATTCAGTTCGTGCTTCGCACTGTAATGGTGCTCTAAATACACGAGAACAGATGGAGTCAAAAAGTTTTAATACGGTTTTAAAAAAAAAGGTGATAACCCCGCCGGGTCTTAGCAAATGGTTGATTTTTTAGGCGTCGATAAACCGATTCGAACGATGAATCCTAAATTTAGGCCGGTAGAAAGCAATAAACCCATCACGAAGGTACCGGTGCTAATGACGGTAGGGCGCTGCCCCTAGGCTGCAAAGAGCATCTTCAGATCTCCACTAGCTGCTACGCCATTTATGTCGATCAGAATGCTGATCCTCTCACCGCCATTAATGCCTCCGGCAGTCCGCGGCTAAGACCTGGCCGACTGTAAAAGACAGTGCGGGACGCCTGGAGCCGTGCCGAGAAGCTTGCCGGTTGTTGAAATAAATGGGGTAAAAAGTGGGGTAAAATTGGCGTAAATGTTGCCCTCGCCCTATACATTATTTCATTTCGAGTTCGGCCCAAGGCACCATTAGGTTCAGCGCGACCGGTCCTCAGTAATGAATCGTAAATATCCTAAAAAATTATCGCGGCACCCGGTAATTCCAACCGCGAAATTAATACTCTTGGTTTTGTTTGGGAGCCTCCTGAATGTTGCCATGGCCGATTCTGGCATATTCTCTCGGTTTTTAACTGCGCCTGAATGGGCGGTGTCGACGACTGAAGATCCGACCGGTTTAGCTTCGCAACCCTTTATTCAACGATTCGAACTCCGTGCCGGTGAGTGCCAAACAAAGCCTCCCTATAACGACTGTAAATCAGGAATCGAACGAGCTGAGCTTGCGCAGACGCCTAGTAACAGCTCACAGACAGGCCCGCAGTGGTATCGATGGCAGTTCTACATTCCTGAGGAGTTCGAAAGCAGCTATCCGGCGAAGAATCGTTTCGGACAATTTATTGATAGTCGTACCCAGAAGGCGGCGTGGGTTTTGGAGTTGGGGCGAACAGGCGTGCTTTGGTTAGGTCGACTGATTGCGAGTGACAGCGAGTATTACTCACTTCTAACGAAACAACAGTTGCTTGGGGAATGGCAAGAAGCCATTGTTCAAGCTACCTGGGCAAAGACTGAAGGGGTTTTTAATATGTGGATTAATGGCGAACAGATCGTTCGCTATCAGGGCCAAACCTGCGATAAATGTGATATTTTTTTCAGCTATGGAATCGCACGAATCGGAGTCGAAAAATTCGCGAAGCGTTATCCTGAAAAATCATTGCCTGATCAAATTGTATTTTATAGTCCTGTCGAATATAGCCTTGGAGATCCCGGCTGGATCCCGAGGTCGGATCCTGTCGATGACGTCGTTGAGCAGCAGGTTTCGCCTGAATCCACCGACTTGAACGACGAGACGCATACGGACATCGAAAGGGACAATATACCGACTGCGGCTAGCACTTCTACAAATGCAACCGAGATCGCAGAAACAGAAGAAAACGATATTGAAACCCCAACAACAGTTAATGACCAAGTCACCTCTGGGGATGAAGCTTCCGAAGAGAAAGTTTACGACGACGTTGTTATTATTGTAGAAGAGGCGGAAATATCAACCTCAACCAGTGATTTTTCGACGGGATATCCTGAAAATTCGGAATTAAAACCCGTTGTTGATCCTTATGAGCGCACCAACGACAGGCGCTAGAAAATCTCTTTATGTGTATAAAATTAGCACGCGATAAACACTGACTTCAAACGTAGGTACGGCGACTGTGGGCGAAAAAAAATTTATATCCGCTGGTGAACTTTTACGGGACTCTTTTATTTTGGGCAAGAAAATTCTCGAGAGTGACTTTCGCCCCGATTTCATTGTTGGCATATGGCGAGGCGGCACACCGGTCGGGATAGCGGTTCAGGAGTTGCTCGATTATGCTGGCATCACAACAGACCACGTTGCAATTAGAACGTCATACTATCAAGGAATTGAGAGCACCGCTGAATCGGTTCAGGTTCATGGCCTCGGTTACCTCATACGCAAACTCAATGCAGATAATAAGTTGCTTATTGTCGACGACGTGCTTGATTCAGGTACAAGTATCGAAGCGCTGATTGCTGAACTTGGAGTGCGCTGCCGACGAAATCTGCCAGCTGATTTACGCGTTGCCACCTGTTGGTATAAACCGACTAAAAGCCAAACCGGGCGCGTGCCTGATTTTTTTGTTCACGAGACGGATCAATGGCTTGTATTTCCGCACGAGCTCCAAGGTCTAACAGAAGAAGAGGTTGCAAAAGGTAAGCCTGAACTTGCCGACATTCTTTGTGGTATCTCGTCCGCTTGAGTTGTCACATATAAAACTAGACAAGCATACATTTAGCTTACAACGCTTATCAGTTACTAATTAACGGGAGCGTCACCGTGACCTCAACTCCGCGATCGCTGTCACGATTTTGGGCACTAACAACGCCTCGGTGAGACTCTGCAACTAAACGAACAATATAAAGACCTAAACCGAGATGTGTTTTTCGCGCATCTCTGGCGCTGGAGACCATGGGATCAAAGAGGCGATCAGCAATATCGGGTGGCAGGGGAGGGCCGTCATTCAGGATCGCGAGATCCAC
>JABHUE010000128.1 GCA_018672825.1 Pseudomonadota bacterium
CATTTAGTTGAATCGAAATACTCGCCATACCAGCGTAGCGACCACTGTTCTGGTGGAAATTCCAAATACTGAGAATCAGAAAACGACATGGGAATAACAATGAGGGTCGGGATAATCAGCAAAAGCATGATGATAGCCGCAAGGACATACAGCCAAAATCGATCACCGTGTGAGATCTGGGTCTCAGTTGCAGGACTTGTCCACCAACTCATAGATTTAGCCTACCTTTTACCGAACAAAGCCGTATCGAATTTGAAAAATCGACCTGCAAGATACAAGACCAAGACTGTCGCCAGCAACAATACAACGCCGAGTGCACTCGCAGCGCCCCAATTGAATTGATGCTCCAAGATAGCAGTAATCTGCGTTGCCACCATGACAACCCGGCCTCCGCCGAGAACCGCCGGCGTGACATAGAAGCCAAGACAAAGCACAAACACAATCAAAGAGCCCGCTGCTAATCCAGAGATTGATAGCGGAAGATATATGCTGCCGAAAGCCCTTACTGGAGAAGCCCCCAGGTTAGAGGCCGCCTGCATCATATCTGGCTCGATTTTTTTCATCGCGCCATAAAGCGGTAAAACAAGAAACGGGAGCATGATGTGGGCCATGCCAATCAAGGTACCTGTCATGTTATGAACCAATTTGACAGGTGAATCCCACAGTCCAATTTGAATTGCGAGATCATTCAATAAGCCTTTTCGCTGCAACAGAACCAACCAAGCGTAAGTTCTTACGAGAAGCGACGTCCAAAATGGCAGTAAAACTGCCAACATAAAAATCCCAGACCAGCGGCTCGGTAATGCTGCAAGAAAATAGGCAATTGGATAACCAAGTACAATACAAATAAGAGTCGTGAGCGCGCTCACCTTAAAGGTCGCTATAAAAACGCGCGCGTAGGATTTGTATTCCACCATTTTTTGGTAATGCTCAAGAGAAAAGCTGCCGTGACCATCAACGAAAGAGAGATAAAACAACCAGCCGACTGGCAAAATAACGACCAGCGCAATCACAAAAATCGCTGGAAGCGATAACCCAAGAAGCACCCATTCTTCTCGTTTTTTTTGCGATTTAAGCTCCTGGCCGTTAAGCATCGATCTCTCAATGTCAGGGCTTACTGGCATAGTCTTCGCCTCACATTTGACCCTCTTCAGGAATCAAAATAATGTCTTCTCTCATTAATCCGATCGAGACGAGCGCTCCCAGCTCAAGTAATCGGATTCTCGACCGTGCGCCCGTGCCAAATCGCACGGACAAAATTGTCATGTCATTAAGAGCAATCAAAGCAAATCCTGTTTCGCCTTGAAAAACGTACTCTTTAACGTGACCCCTAAACACAACTTGCTTTTCTGAAGTATTGACATCTCTCTCAAGCAGATGGAGTCGCTCGGGTCGGACGACGAGGCTCCATTTCAAAACTGAAGGGTTTGGAGATGACGACGAAATAATTTCAGAGCCAAAGCTTAAGCGTCCATCGCCGCCCCTAGTCAAAGAAAGCATGGTCGATTCGCCGATGAAATCAGCGACGAATTGGTCTTTTGGGCGGTTATAGATTGCTTCCGGTGTATCCACTTGGGCCAACTCGCCATGATTAATCACCGCAATTCGATCCGACATGGTCAGCGCTTCTCTCTGATCATGTGTCACATAAACAGTGGTCACACCAAGTTGTCGATGAATCTGTTTGAGCTCAATCTGCATATGCTCTCGAAGCTTCTTATCAAGAGCAGATAGGGGTTCATCCATCAGTAAAATTCGCGGGCGAAAAACAAACGCTCGCGCTAAGGCGACTCGTTGACGCTGCCCGCCCGATAATTGGTCAATCGCTCGATCTCCCAATCCAGACAGTTGAACAGTGGCAAGAGCCTCGTCCACTCGACCCCTCGCCTCTTTAGCGGCTAACCCACGCAATTTGAGAGGAAAGCCTATGTTTTCAGATACCGTCATGTGCGGAAAGAGTGCGTAACTCTGAAACACCATCCCTACATCACGCTTATGTGGCGGCGTAAGGACCATCTCCGCATCACCAAATTTAATACTGCCAGCATCAGGCCGATTAAATCCAGCAATAGCCATTAGCAACGTTGTCTTTCCGGATCCTGAGGGACCGAGAAGGGTTAAGAACTCGCTACTTTTTATCTCAAGATCAACTGAGTTAAGAGCATTTAAATCACCATACTTTTTGGTCAGCCCACGTATCGAGATCGGTAATGCTGTTGGATTGTTCATCGGTGCATCTTCTTGGTCTACAAATAAAAAGAGCACTACCGAATTTAATCGGCAGTGCTCTCAACGACGCTATTATTCGCTCAATAACTCCATATACAGTTCAAGCGCCTCTGCGCGATGATTGGCGTACCAATCAAGGTTAACAGGCATCATCAACGGGACATTTTTGGGATGTGAAGGCAATGCCTCAAGCAGCTCCTTCGGTGCTGTCGTTACTTCATAAGCCATTTTATTTGTAGGCCCATATGTAATGTGAAAAGGAAGATTGGCCTGATACTCGGCCTTAGATATCTCGGCCAGAAACTTCATAGCGGTTTCCTTATTTGGCGCCCCTTTCGGCATTGCGAAACAATCATAGTCAAGAAGTGCTTGATTAAATGTGTAACCTACTTTTGCGCCATCTTTTTTAGCATTATCAAAGCGGCCGTTCCAACCAGTGATCATATCGACCTCACCATCTTTCATTAACTGGGCCTGCATAGCGCCAGACTCCCAGAAAACAGCAATATGGGGCTTCAACTCACGAATCTTGTTGATCGCGCGTTCGATACCCGCACGGGTTGATAACACTTCGTAAACTTTATCGGCCGGCACACCATCAGCCATGAGAGCTGGCTCAAGCGCCCCATCGACATTGTTAGCGCGATAGGAGCGCGTTCCGGGGAACTTTTCGACATCCCAGAAATCAGCCCAGGATTTCGGCGCATTTGCACTACCTGGCTCACCATACTTGTCAGTATTCCAGGCCATTACCGTCGCGAAAACGTCCGAGCCGACACAATAATCCGTATAGAGGTTTGGGTAAAAGTCCGAAACATCGACCACACTGTAATCAATCTTTTCGAGGCAACCCTTTGCGGCTGCGGCCGCTGCGCCTCCAGAACCCGTGACAACAAGATCCCACGACACCGAGTTGGACTCTACCTGCAAACAAGTCTTGGACATGCTTGCGCCGGATTCACGATTAATCTCGATTCCAGAGTTTTTTGAGGCATCATTGAATAGCGCATTGTCTTGTGCAGCGCCATAACTTCCGCCCCACGATACCACTGTGATCGGTTCTGCAGCGACAGATCCTGAACATAGCAATGCGACTACACTCCCAATAAAAAGACCTCGAGCATCCTTTTTTAAATTATTAATCATCTTCATCTTCTCCAAATATTTTTTGGTTTTTTTCATTTTAATTCCAGACTTTTAATGTCGCCAATCCCCTGAGCAAAATCCAATGCCAAGGACTTCTGTAAATCTGAAGCATTTCTACTCTAGCAGACCTTTGCTAAACAATCGCAAGACTTGATAAATATCGCGCCCGTCACGGCAACTGTTAATATTGGGCTATAGCCCAATGCGACGAGTCATCCGTTGCTTGCCCAAACAGCGTTTCACCTTAAGATACACTCCTTATCAATCCTACCCAACAAGATATCTTTCCGTTGCCGCGCTCATCCCACCTCAAGATCAAGGAATCATTAATAGACGCATCATGTGTTGTCTTTGATAAAGATGGCACATTAATTGACTTCCATAAAATATGGGGCCCAAGACTTATGCGCGGCGCTGATAAACTCGTCCAAGAATTGAGTCTTTCAAATGAATTTTACGATCATCTTTATCGTGCTCTTGGTTTTGACGATAAAACAGGCGTCACGGACGGCCAAGGCCCGCTCGCGACTGCTCCTTTAGATCAGTTTGCCACCATTGTCGCAAATGTCGTTTTCCAGCATGGCATTTCGTGGGACAGCGCATGTGAATTAACAGACGACTTCATGGTGAGTGAAATGACGGCCGGGCCGCGGCCAGAGGAGTTGATTCCACGCGGAAACATTAAGCAATCACTTTCTCGACTTTACGATGCTGGATTCACGTTAACGGTTGCCACAACCGACAATCGTTTGGCCACGCAATCAGCGTTGGATGCGCTCCGGATTGATCATTTGTTTTCAGACATCCGATGCGGTGATGATGTAGGGCCTGTAAAACCCGACGTGGCCGTGCTCGAAAGCATCGCGACCGGCCAGCGATGTCGGATCGATCAAATCGTGATGGTGGGAGATACAGTCAGCGATCTTATGATGGCCAAGAATGCCGGCGCCAAATGTTGCGTTGGAATTTTGGGTGGCGCAGGAAGCGCGGATCAGCTCCAGGCCTTCGCAGATTTTCTGATCGAGGATATTAGAGAAATTCAACCGGATTTCTAGGGAACTACTTCAGACTTTTTAAGAAATTTTCCTGAGTCTTGCTTTCTACACTGCCCGGCCGGACCGCCCGAACCATCCTAATTGCAATATCAGGCGGGTTGCCAGTCATGATCAACAAGCGCGCTACAAGCGTGCCAGTCCTTCCAAGGCCTGCTGCACAATGAAACAGCAAACGCTGACCCTCATTAAGTGCCGAAAACCATTCATTAATCTCTCTCTCATTTTGAACTGAGGCTGTTGGTGCACTGAGATCTTGAAGCGGCCAATGCTGCCAATTAAATTCAGCACTAAGCCTTTCAGGCAATTCAGAGACGCCAAGATGATTAAATTCATGCGCTTCAACGAGAGAAATAACCTGATCTGGGCGCCAATCCCGAATGAGCATTAAATCTTCATCAAGATTGCGTGAGCGGGCGACGCCATCACTATGATGTTCATTTCGGCCGGGACAGCAGCACATGCCAATCATTCCCGATGTTTTCCCAACAGGCAGGCTGTCAATCTCTAATGGCGCGCCAGGGTTTTGCAACGTGTCAACCGTTTCGGATCCGAGCTACCACGAGCCCGTATTTGGCATCGACGACCAAGGGGCCGCTGGGTCGAGCGCATCTCCCCGCTGCAAAAGTTCAATAGAGATACCGTCGGGAGAGCGAACAAATGCCATTCGCCCATCTCTCGGTGGACGGTTTATCGTCACACCTTTATCCATCAACTTTTGGCAAAGACTATAGATATCATCAACCGCATAGGCGAGATGCCCGAAGTTACGCCCGCCACTATAGCGCTCGGGATCCCAGTTATAGGTCAACTCCACTTGAGCATCATGATCATCAGGCGCCGCCAAAAACACGTTGGTAAACCGACCTTGCTCTGACTCATACCTTCGGACTTCCTGAAGCCCAAGACCATCACAATAAAAATCAAGTGCCTCGTCGATGTTAGACACTCTTACCATCGTGTGGAGATATTTCACGTCCCGCTCCCTATTCAGTTTTCGATCGACCGGCGCCATGCCTGAGTCTTTGCCTCTATTCCACGGCTTAAAAAGTAATGCAGAATCTTAACGCTCGCAGCTGTGTAAAAAATCATCATTCCCATTGCAGCCGCAGGCGCGATATCCCCTGCATCATCCATGTTCAGGACCGCAACGGAAGCCAGGGTGGTATGCGGGGAGTACAAAAATACAACGGCAGAAACCGTTGTCATCGCGTTTACAAACAAATAGATACTGATATCTAGAATGGCAGGCGTACAGACTGGCACCGTCACCCGAAGAAAAGTTCGATAAAAAGGTTGTTTAAGTGATGCCGCTACTGATTCAAATTGCGCATCCATCTGTTTTAGCGCGGTCGTCGCGGTTAAATGGCTCACCGTATAGAAGTGCGTAATGGTACTAATGACCAAGATCGCCATGGTGTGATACAGCACATTAAGGGGATTCGAAGGCATATTGAAAAAGAAAATATAAGCAAGCCCCAAGACCAGACCAGGAACCGCCATGGGCAGCATTGCCAAGAACTGGAATGCGCCCCTGATCACGCCCAGACCTTTTCCCTTCTCTACAAGATAGGCTCCGTAGAACACAATGAGGGTGCCGAAAACTGCAGTGTAAGAGGCCATCTCGATTGAATTAAAATAACTATCCCAGCCACCACCGTCCATCAAGTCAAATTGATAGTTACTTAACCCAAGGGACAGGTTATACGGGAAAAATTTAAACAATGCTGCAAACTGGCACATGCCCAGGATCCCAAGAATAAAGAAACTGACCACAAGTGCATAGGCGAGCATGCCGTTGTCAAACCGCCGACTGGGTTTGGGCTCAAGTGCAACCGCTCGAGAAGACAAAAGCGCGATCTGCTTTTTTTGAACCAATCGATCTACAAAAAATGCGAGCGCTGCAGGAATAAGCAGTACGACCGATACAACAGCACCCATCTCAAAATTTTGCTGACCAATCACCTGCTTGTAAATATCTGTGGCCAACACATTAAAGTCGCCTCCAATTACCTTGGGCGCGCCAAAATCGGTGACCGCAAGGGTGAAAACAACAAAACCAGCACTGATCAATCCATATCGAACGCCAGGCAACGTGACGGTAAAAAAGATTCTTGTTGAACTTGCCCGCAGTGCCGTTGCCGCTTCATACAATCGTGCATCTGCAATCGACAGGGCGGTGATAATAATGATGAGCGCGTGAGGCAGTGTAAAAAACACTTCTGAAATGATGATGCCGATAGGTCCATAAATTTCATGGCCAAACAGCGCCCAATTAATAATGCCCTGACGGCCAAATAGATAAATCAGCGCAATTCCCGGCAGTAGCGATGGCACCAGAATCGGGATCATTGCGATTGTTTTAAAAATCGGCTTACCTGGCATTCGGCTCCGTGTGAAGCCGTAAGCGAGAACAAAGGCAATCGAAACCGTAATGACGGTCGTGACGAGACCAACAAATAGGCTATTTTTAATGGAATACACCAACGAAGGTGTTTTGAAGTAAGCAAAGTAGTTCGAAAGACCCACGAATCCGCCATCCGAATTGAGCACACTCTTGGATAGCATGACGTACAACGGCATCGCTAACGCAACTACCAGATATGCACCGATGACCAGAATAAACAGGCGCATCAACTTATCGTCCGAACTGGACTTGGCCTTAAGCGGAGAGGCTTTATCGCGCACTTGCACCTCAGCTGCTGCCATCACTCACTCTCTTGATAAGCAAGTATCTTCTCGGGCGGTAACCGGAAAGCCACATCACCTCCTGCCTCAACCACAAATCGAGCCGCGATATCTGTCGAGATATCAGCCAGCAGGGTCGACTCCCATCCCTCCGGCGCTATCGTTACTCTCAAAAACGCGCCAAGGTATTCGGCAGAAACAACCTTTCCAAGAACCTTGTCACGGTTATGTTCATCACTTTTCTCAAGAATTTCGACATCCTCAGGACGGAAAGCCAATCGGGCAGACTCCCGCGGGCGTAAGCTATTCGGTGAGAATTCCAGGACTCCCCCCTGGTGCGTTCCTTGATTGGCAGATGCAACAACCACATTTACAAAATTCATAGTTCCAATAAATTGAGCAACAAATTCTGACGCCGGTGCCGCGTATATATCCTCCGGGCTGCCTATTTGCTCAATGATGCCATGATTCATGACCACGATCCGATCTGCCATCGTCAGCGCCTCTTCCTGATCATGTGTCACCATAATCGTCGTGACGGCTAAACGTCTTTGAAGATGTTTTATTTCTTGACGAAGATGCGTTCGAACTTTCGCGTCTAGCGCCGACAACGGCTCATCCAGAAGCAGTAATCCCGGAGACGTTGCTAACGCCCTTGCTAGAGCCACGCGCTGTTGTTGTCCGCCTGACAACTGAGACGGATATTTTTTTCCTTGATCTGCAAGATCCACGAGGGAAAGAAGTTCATTGACTCGGGTGGTTACCTCAGTTCGAGCAGCGCGACGACTCTCGAGACCATAAGCCACATTCTTTTCAACCGTCAAATTTGGAAATAACGCATAAGATTGGAAAACAATCCCAAAATCTCGCTCCGAAGGAGGCAAGATAGAAATATCGATTCCTGCTTGTTCTACCCGCCCTTGAGTTTGAATATCGAGGCCAGCGATCGCTCTAAGCAGAGTGGTTTTCCCACAGCCCGAGGGGCCAAGAAAACATACGAACTCCCCCTCAAGGACACTTAGAGAAATATTTCGTAACGCCGTGAAACTGCCAAAATTTTTGGTCAGGTTCTCAATTCGAAGAAATGCGTCAGTCATCTCCCTCACTCCTTGTCGAACTCGAATTCATTTCACTAGGTTTAGTGATTCGCTTTTTCCAACGCCAAAAAAAACGGCTGGTTACTGATCTCTCAGTGACCAGCCGCTCTCTTATACAGCGCGGAACTAGCTTTTCGGCTCAGACTTTGAGTCGTAACGCTTTTGCCATTCAGCAAGAATCCGTTTTCGATTGCTCGCTGCCCATTCAAAGTCGTTGTCGATCATCGACTCAGGAATGTTGTTCGGGAAATGCTCCACTGGCTTTGCCAGACTCTGAATTCCAATAACTGCATATCCCTCGTTATACATTTTATTGGCTTTCTCGCTAACCGACCAATCGGCCAAAGTCTTGGCAGCGTCTAGATTTTTAGTCCCTTTAATAATCGCAGTTGCTTCCATATCCCAACCGATACCCTCACTTGGGATGATCACCTCAAGAGGAGCGCCAGAAGCCTTGGACTTGGCACCACGGAACGCGAACGACACGCCAATCGCAACCTCCCCTCTTGCAGCCTGCTTACACGGCTTTGAACCTGAGTGCGTGTAATGCCCAATATTCTGATGCAATTTGTCCATAAACGCCCAACCGCCTTCTTCACCAAAAAGCTGTAACCAGCTCGATACATCAAGGAAGCCCGTTCCTGAAGAGTTCGGGTTTGGCATCGCGATATGGCCCTTATAAACAGGCTTAGTTAAATCCTGCCAAGACGACGGCATCGGGAGATTATTTTTATCCGCCTCTACTGTGTTGACACAGATTGCGGCTACCCATGCGTCCATTCCGGTCCAGCTTGGCGGGCTGGATTTATCCCTAAACTTCGGATCCAGCGCATCCAGTCCTGCAGGCGCATAAGGCTCGAGCATTCCCTCGCCTTTCATCAGCAGTAAACTCGTTGCTGCCAGTCCCCAAACGATATCTGCCCGCGGATTCGCTTTTTCGGCAAGTAGTTTGGCGGTAACGATACCCGTTGAATCTCGGACCCAATTTATATTGATGTCGGGATGATCCTCATTGAAGCGAGCCGCGTACTTCTTAAGATCTTCCGCTTCGACCGCGGTGTAAACCATCAGATCTGTAGCGGCGCTCGCACCAGTGGCGAGCCCCATTGCAAGTAGCGCGCCGGCAATCACGGATCCACCGCGATAAAATGACTTCTTCATATAATCCTCCAGTTGATATAAAAGGGGCTGCCCCCTGAGAAACGCAACGTTAGTTTTATTCTGTTACATTATTACTACGCTGTGTTGATAAATAATAGTGTCTTTAAGTTTCTTAAGCAATACGAACATTAGATCACTTCTAAATTGCATGATCTCTGGAAATCATGCGGGTTTTTCAACCCTTCCACCTTAAGCAACAAATTTTTTGACTATATCCTGATATAAAACGGTTAGACGTATGAGTTTTTTTGATTTTTTCAAACGTGAAGCAGGGCTTCTTCAGACCAGTAGACGAGTTGAGCAGCAAGTAGACGAATTTTTATCTATTGTCGTTGAGGCAGGGGAAGTATTCCGCACGGCGTTCCATGTCTATATTACCGCCGGACCTTCGGCCACTTTTGAAGCTCAATTTGAAACCATCAATGATCTTGAGCACAAAGGAGATGATCTTCGCAGGGAAATCGAAACTGAACTTTACGCCAAAACGCTCATTCCAGACCTACGCAGTGACGTCCTACAACTTGTCGAGAGCATTGATAAGGTCACCAATCTTTACAAGTCTAATTTGTTTCGATTATCTATTCAGCGTCCCGAAATTCCTAAGACGCTTCATTCGGAGTACGAGCGATTGGCAGAGGCAGCGGTTGAATGCGCAGATACACTAATCGAAACCACTCGCTCCTTTTTCAAAGATCATACGGTCGTTCGAGACGGTGCGAAGCAAGTTGCAGCACTCGAGACGCGCGCCGATGAAATTAGCACTCCATTGCTAAGAGATATCTTTAACAGTGACCTTGAGCTTGCCCATAAGATGCAGCTAATGTATTTTGTGGAACGATTAGATGCGATTGCAAATCAGGCTGAAGACATCTCTGATCATCTGTCTATTAGCGCTATTAAGCGGCGCATCTGAATTTAATGACAGTTGATCTTTTTACCCTCCTTCTATTGGGAGGCGGCCTCTTTTTGGGATGGGCGTTGGGTGCAAATGACTCGGCTAATGTTTTTGGAACCGCCGTCGGAACCCGAATGCTCCGTTTCAGGACCGCGGCAATCCTGTGCAGTGGTGGCGTTATTTTGGGTGCCGTTATAAGCGGAGCGGGCCCTACAGAGACACTCGGAAAACTCGCAGCAATTAAGTCGGTAGCCGAAGCAAGTATTGCAAGCGCCTGCGCCGGACTGACTGTTCTTTTTATGACCCGAAGAGGGTTGCCAGTGTCGACAAGTCAAGCTGTTGTAGGCGCGCTAGTTGGCTGGAACATCTGGAATGGTTTCGACACCGACATGGAAGTTGCGAGCAAAATTATGTTGACGTGGGTACTTTGCCCCTTCCTTGCGGCGGGGATTGCAGCGCTACTGCTTCCAATTACCAGCTTTGCAATTCAAAAGTCTCGTTTTCATCTCTTTCAGCAAGATGCCATCACGCGCTGGGCATTAATCATTGCCGGTGCATTGGGCGCCTACAGTCTTGGCGCAAATAACATTGCCAATGTAATGGGCCCCTTTGCACACTCGATCGCCTTTCCAGAATTAATCATCTATCAGTCACTCCATCTTTCGGGATTACAGCAACTTTTCTTATTGGGCGGTATCGCGGTGGCAATTGGCGTCTTTACCTATTCCCGACGCGTGATGATGACCGTTGGCAAGGATCTTTTTGAGCTATCTCCAGTTGCGGGTTGGGTTGTCGTGATGGCACATTCAATCGTGTTACTCCTCTTTACGTCTAAAGCGCTAGCCGAATGGCTTAACGGAGTTGGGTTACCGTCGCTACCTTTGGTGCCCGTTTCGAGTTCACAAGCCGTGATCGGCGCAGTCCTCGGCATAGGCCTCATAAGGGGGCGGCACGGTATTCGATGGTCGGTGCTCGGCGAGATCGGACTAGGCTGGGTGCTTACCCCGCTGGCATCCGGACTCTTTTGCTTCACAGCGTTAGCTATCCTAGGGCAATTTAACCCTTAAGCTGAAAATGTGGTTTAGGAAACGTCTGAACCGACCTCGCTTCTCTGATGATGACGCGCTAGCCCAAGCTCGATAAGTTTATCGATCAATCTGGGGTATTCAGTTCCGCTGGCCTCCCACAATCGGGGGTACATGCTAATGGGCGTAAATCCCGGCATTGTATTGATCTCGTTAATCACAATGTCGCCCGATGGTGACATTAAAAAATCAACTCTTGAGAGTCCCGCGCCATCGACCGCCCTAAATGCCTCGATAGACATTTCCTTAATTTTTTCCGAGATGGCGTCGGGTAGATCTGCCGGCACAATCAACTGGGAGCGATCATCCAGATACTTGGTCGAGTAATCATAAAACTCCGCTCCCGGAACAATCTCACCAACAGTAGAAGCTTGCGGGCGCTCGTTTCCGAGTACGGCACATTCGAGCTCTCGCGCGAGCTCAACAGAACGCTCCACCATGATTTTTATATCGTAACAAGCAGCTTTTTGAATCGCCTTCTCAAGCGAATCCCGATCAGTGGCTTTTGAGATCCCGATACTCGATCCAAGATTCACCGGCTTTACGAATACCGGGTATTCCAGCGTATCTTCAATCTCTTCGATGACATCGTTCGCATGGGATTGCCAGCGGCTTTTATGAACAACCAAATAATCAGTTTGAGCAAGGCCTTTTGCCATGAAAACGGCTCTTGCTAATTCTTTATCCATGCCCACAGCCGACGCCGCGACGCCTGCGCCGACATAAGGCAAGCCGGCAAGCTCGAGCAAGCCTTGTACCGTGCCATCCTCCCCGTTGGGGCCGTGCAACAACGGAAACACAATATCAAAGACCTCATCAACCGGACGACCATTACCCGATTGAATAAGCTCTCCCGAGTCTATTGCCAAGTGGACTGATGTCATTTTTTCAGGCGAGACCGCCTTACAGTCAAGTGCGTTATACCCGCTCTCGCTTAAACACCATTGTCCAGAGCGGCTAATCCCCACCGGCAGCACGTCATATCGATTCGGGTCAATTGCCGCGCAAACCGATCGCGCAGAGATCACTGATACTTCATGCTCCGCAGACTGCCCTCCAAATAATAAGAGAACTTTTAATTTTTTCATTAAAACTCCCGGTATGTAATCACGCGACTTTATCTAAAGGAGCGAATCGCTGGCATTCTGCTCAATATATCGCTGAATATATTCCGAAAAAACTTTCCGAACGACTCGGGTCACTTCACCACCGCCCTCTGGAAAATCCAGTCGCTCACCGTTCAGAAGCGCCAGTGACGCACAGGGCATCACCTCTCGAGTTGCGCTGGTCACAAAACATTCAGAGGCATCCAGTAATTCATTTACATGAATATCCTCTTCGATGCTATCCACGCCGGCCTCTTCAAGGGCTTTGTGAATGTGCTTTTTTGTGAGACCTTTCAGGTTCCCTGCCCCGGGTGTCACGAGACGACCTCGTATCACAAACCACACATTGCTATTTGCCGCCTCTGTTACAAAACCATCCCGACTCAACATGACACAGTCATCAGCTCCCGCCTGGCGAGCCTCGGTCAATCCCATAATATTGTTCAGATAGTTTCCCCCTTTAATGTTCGGATCGAGCGCGTTGGCCGGATTCCGTCTAACGTTCGGGATCGTCATATGCATCCCACGATCATAAAACACAGCGTTATGACTCGGTAGCGTGTTCACGATAATGACATAGCGTGTTTTTAGGCTCGGATCGGGATACAAATCAACCTGACCGTCGCCACGGGTGATCTGGTAACGAACATATGCATCTTCATCCTGCATTACGCCCGCAATTTTGGCGGTGCGTTTAATCTCTCGTAATAATTCTTCTCTAGATTGACTGATTTGCATCTGGATAAGTCTCGCCGAGTTCTCAAGGCGCTCGAAGTGATCATCAAGAAAAAGGGGCACTCCTCGGTAGGTTCTAAACACCTCGTACACCGAGTCCCCATAAAGAAACCCCCGGTCAAGAACCGGAATTGAAGCTTCTTTGGCAGGTCGGATGAGGCCGTCGACGTTAATGGTGGGCGCAATCATTGAATAAGAAGTCTCTCGATATACTTGTGAACCATCGAAACCCATGACGGTTTCGGCAAAGTCTCAAAGGGGTTAAGGCATTATATTATCGCTCTTGAGTCAATCGGGAATGGCGATAAATCTAAAAACCCAGATTAACCCTCTACTGGTTCCCATCATAAACGCAGATGACAATTAACCAAATATTTCACGAGGGGCATCAAGGTTTGGCAAGGGTCGCCTGCCTTCTTGGCGGTGCGGTTTGGGGCTTGTACTGGATTCCGTTACGCACCCTCGATAGTGCTGGCATCAGCGGTGCCTGGGCGTCGGCTTTATTTAATCTCATTGCGCTTGTATTTATTGCACCATTTATTTTGATTAGATTAAGGCCGTGGCTTGCTGGGGGATTACAAATCCAGTTAACCGGCGCAACCCTCGGACTCACGCTTCTCGTATATTCCACCGCGTTTCTGTACACCGATGTGGTTCATGCTATTTTGCTTTATTACCTAACGCCGATCTGGGGCGCTTTGTTTGGACGCCTGTGGCTTAAAGAAAAAATCTCTCCCGACCAGCTTGTCGGAATCGGGTTTGGAATAGTCGGCATGATGGTTATTTTGCATATTGACGAAGGCTTTCCGTGGCCTCGCAATATTGGTGACTGGATGGCGCTTAGCGCCGGAATCCTTTGGGCACTCGGCGCAACGATGACACGTCGATTTCCAGAGCAACATACGCTTGATATTGTCAGTACCTGGTTTTTGTGGTGCACCATTTTTGCCATTATCGCGGGGTTGATCTTCCAAGGGTCGCAGAGCATTCCAGATCTCGCAACGATGATCCCCGTCATCTATTGGGTAATCCCCATTATCGTGTTGATCGTGATCCCCACGTTCATTGCAATTACCTGGGGGCTTCCACAACTCAATCCAGGAACCTCAGGACTTCTTTTTATGACCGAGATTAGCGTGGTCACCGTTTCTGCAGCAATTTTGACTGACGAACATATCGGGGTTCGCGAGATCTTGGGCGTGGTTCTTATCAGTCTGGCCGGCCTTGCCGAAGTGATCTTGCCCCGTCTGCGGCGGGCAAAATAGACAGCCAGATCTAGGGCTTATTTTTTGGCTGGGCAGCGCTTTTTTTGCCTCGGTGATCAGGATGCTCAGGAAATGAGGCTCCAGGAAACCAAACGCTCCAGGCTGGGAAATTCTGGCTATCTGATGCGCCAAGTCTCGAATCGCGGGATTTTGGATAATTCGATTTTCGACTCACCTTTGGATGTCGACGACTAAACCACCGCTCCGCAAGTCGGGTCAAACTTCCGCGCTCGCCTACCGACTGGCCTTCCTGGGTCGTATATGTCTTGTCGTATTGCAGTGGTTTTCTACTTATCATGCCTTTGGGGTCTCTTAAATCGCAATGAGCAACAACAGTCGCAATTCTAAATCAGCGGATCGGAAAATAGTATCGATTTGAAAAACAGCTATCGAAGATGTTTAAATAAATAACAACCTTAAAAAACGGAACTTAATCATGAGCCTAGTCGAAAATATCCTAACCGCGTGGGATAAAACTATGGAGACCAACGATCCAGCCCACCTCGGCGCCTATCTGGACGACACGTTTGAATTTTTGAGTTCTGACGACTCGGTCAACTCAAAGGCGGAAACACTAGAGTGGTCAGCAGCGGGTGGACTGCGAATCGGAAACTTCAAAACGGTATACGAAGACGACAATGTGAGTTGTGCCACCCATAACGTTACCGAAGAGGGCGCCGGACCCTCGACCGTCATGTGTTTCGTAAAGCATCAAGATGGAAAAGCGACGTTCTGGAAAATCCTTCGCGCATTTTCTACCGAGTAAATCTCTATATATTTGAAAATCTAAAACGCTCTGAAAGGGCGTTGCGCACTGAATTCGACGAGAAGAGTTGTCGTCACCTCGAGGCTCATTTGAGGTCTTGACGAAAAGACATAAAAAAACCCAGGGCAAAAGCCCTGGGTTTTTATAAAAAATGCCTGGCAGTGTCCTACTTTCACATGGGGAAACCCCACACTATCATCGGCGCTATGCGTTTTCACTTCTGAGTTCGGAATGGATTCAGGTGGTTCCCACACGCTATTGCCGCCAGACAAGCTTTGTGTCTAACTGAGTGAACAGTTAGACGAATAAGGTAGTGATAAGACGGTGTTACTGCGGTAAACAGCATACCAGTCTTCTTGGGTGTTATATGATCAAGCCTCACGGGCAATTAGTACGAGTTAGCTTAACGCATTGCTGCGCTTCCACACCTCGCCTATCAACGTTGTAGTCTACAACGACCCTTTAGGGACCTTAAAGGTCCAGAGAAACCTAATCTTGAGGGGGGCTTCCCGCTTAGATGCTTTCAGCGGTTATCCCGTCCGTACATAGCTACCCAGCAATGCCATTGGCATGACAACTGGAACACCAGAGGTACGTCCACTCCGGTCCTCTCGTAC
>JABHUE010000129.1 GCA_018672825.1 Pseudomonadota bacterium
CCCGATGAGCCTATTATCGCAAAGGAGGGCGACTATCCTGATGGCCTTCTGGTCGTAAGGGCTGGATTTGCTCGACTTTCACAAAAATTTGGTAATGGTCAGAAAACCCTCACCTATCTGGGGGCCGGAGACATGTTCGGCCTTGAAGAACTTTATCAGGCTTGGCAGGGAGATCATCAGGCCGAGTTTAAGTTAAAAAGTTCAATATCTGCGCTTGGATACGTTGACGTAATAAGGATTCCGGTGACGGTACTCGAGCGCCATATTTTTCCCAATATTAATGATAATTCGATACCTGACATCGGCCAAGGAGAGGCCGCCACGCTGTCTGATACCGCCGTTATGGAATGGGCCCTGGACAGGCGTTACATGAATGGTACCCAGTCTATGGTTATCGATTTGGACAGGTGCATGCGCTGTGATGACTGTGTCAGGGCCTGCGCATCTACTCACGATGGAAACCCAAGGTTTCGACGTGAGGGTGCAATCTTTGATCGCAAGATGGTTGCAAATGCTTGCATGCACTGTAAAGACCCCGTCTGCATGATCGGATGTCCGACGGGGGCTATCCACCGATCAATGGAAACAGGCAGCGTCCTTATCAACGATGATACATGCATAGGCTGCGCGACGTGTGCCAACTCTTGCCCCTACGATAATATTGTTATGGTGCCTATCAGAGGCAAGACGGGTGCCGTTGTTCTCGACAGCGCCGAACAGAGCGGTCAACCTATTGTGAAAGCAACAAAGTGTGACCTTTGTGCCGGTATATCCGGGGGACCTGCGTGCGTCCGTGCCTGCCCGCATGACGCCCTTTCGCGTATCGACTTTAGAGACTTCACAGGTTAAGGCAGCCGTATATATGCAGAACGTACTGTATAGGCTTTTAGCTCCCACAGTGATTTCGGTAATCGCTTTTTTCGGAGTTTATTTCTGGCAGTCTCAAGCGGCCCTTGAGCTCGAGAACCCCCAAGTCATCACCGGTTGGGCGTTGGCTGTGGTAATCTTGTTCTTGCTTATTTTCAACGTGCGAAAACGTCTGTCTGCTTTCAATTTGGGGCTGGCGAAAATTTGGTTCGCTCTTCATGTTGCTTTCGGTTTTCTGGCAATAGCTTTTTTCGCAATCCACGCAGGTGTATTTTGGCCAGAGGGGCTCTATGAGCAGCTGCTTGCGGCTGGATTCTGGCTGGTTAGCCTCACGGGCATCGTTGGTGTGTTAATTACCATCTATTTTCCGAAGCGATTGACGAATACCGGGCTGGAAATCGTCTACGAGAAAATTCCAGAGGAAATATTCTCTCTAAGGGAAGCTGTTGAGGGCATTCTTGTAAATTGCGCAAACGAGTGTGGCGAAACAACTCTTCAAGAGCAGTATACGCAAATACTTGCTTGGTACTTTAGACGTCCGCGGTTTTATTGGTCTTATATTATTGGCAGTAATGCCGATAGAGCCTGGCTCGCGCGGCACTTAGACAGTGTTAGACGGTATTTGAACGCTGACGAGATGAGCTACCTAGACGAGATTAAAAAGCTCGCCGAGAGAAAAAGCCTTGTCGACGAACACTTTGCTCGGCAAGACGTGATGAAAAAGTGGCTTCTTGTGCATTTACCCGTCTCTATTTTGGTACTTGCAATGTCTGTTTGGCACATAATTTTGGTCTATGCATACGCAATATGAGTTCAATAAATAACAGCTACAATAGGCCAAATTTTACTTACTTGTGTGGTCGAGGCGGTGTTTGGCAAAAGCCGTGTGTTAACGGGCCGAATCCTGATGGAAGTTGTGGTGGTGTGGCGGTCTGTACGCCCACAAAATCGGGAGATAGATGGAATTGCAGGCGATCTCGCGAGGATGGTGGTGCGTGTGAGCTTGGGCCTTTGCCGAATGGAGATTGCTGCTTAACTCAACCTTCTTGTAGGCCACGTCGGACGCTCAGAGTTCATCGTTTTCGGCTGTCTGCATTAGTAGCAATTATGGTTGTCGCTTTGGTGGGGACTTTTGGGATTACCGGGGCGGTGTATTTTGGGGCAGAGCCCCCATTAAGGGATGCAGGGCAGCTCTCACCGAAGCACTCGGGCGTTGTCGCAGATGATAGTTGCAATGATTGTCACTCCAATCACGGTGACGGGCCACTCGCAATGGTTCGCGCAGTATTTAACCCAACTGCGGCTGCGGGAATGACGGGCAAGTGCCTCGACTGCCACACATTTCCCGGGGAAGAAACCTCCGTTCACAAGGCTGGAACGTGTAATAGCTGCCATGCCGAGCATAAAGGTTCAGATGCCGCTTTGATAAAGTTTGAAGATGGTCAATGCCACGCCTGTCACGAGCAAAAATTTACGACATTTGCGAGTTCGCACCCGCAATTTGGTGATAATTATCCGCACACCCGGCGGACAGCGATAAATTTTGATCACAATGCGCATTTAAATACGCATTTCCAGGATGAGCGTTTCGCAAAAGGCGCACCTAAGGAGGGCTGTATCAGCTGCCACAATGTTGGCGCCGCGGGCAAGGCAGTTCCTGTTAAGTCATTTGAGGAAAATTGCGCGGCCTGTCATCAGGAGCAAATTAGCTCGGCATCACTAAACCTCATTACCGTCCCTGAGTTCGAGGCCAACCCTTTTGATGCGGAAGTGGTGGAAGAACTATGCGGGATCGAAGCAAACGATGAGGAGTATGAGTCGGTTTCAACGGAGTCTCTTAACTCCATTTTAGCTGCTTTGTCTGAGACTGATCCTGAAAGTACAGAGGAGATTCAAGAGAAAATAGGGTCTCTGCTAATCGCTGTCGCAGAGAATGGGACCTCGCCAATCGCGCAACTCCTCTCGGAGGCGGGAGCTTCAAGTCAGAGGTTGCTTGCGGGTTTAAACTCAGATCTCGTTAAGTCCGGCGTCTGTTCCTGGATAGCGAATAAGGAATTTGAGCCGATTGACGAGGGGCTTAATCGAGGATGGAGAGCGGAGGAGCTCTCGATTACCTATACTGCTGGAAGCCACTCAGATCAGGTCCTGAAATCTTGGTATGATTTCGTGGCCGAAGTCGAAGATGACAGCCTAACTGGCTACCTTTTGAAGGGTGACGCCCCCGGGACGTGTGTATCTTGCCATAGTGTAAATGATACCGGTGCGATAGAGATTGCGTGGAAAGCCGGCGGGCGAGGCAGCAATAAGTTGCATAAATACAACCACAAGCCCCACTTAAATGTCTTGGGACCCGGCTCTCAGTGCGGTACATGTCACAAGATCGATTCGACTGTCGATTATGGGGCTTCTTTTAAACAGAATGATCCTTCGATTTTCAAAAGTAACTTCGTTCCCATTAAAAAAGCTACGTGCGTCGAATGTCACAACGAGCAACTTGCTGGGCAAGATTGTCGCACTTGTCATGAATACCATGAAAATGCTGGTTTCAAGGCTATGATGATGTTTGATAAAAATAGAAAAAATAGATCTGTAGTTTCTAACTCTTTAGGTTCTAACTAGGAAGGATGATATGAGGCTTTTCTTTATCACTCTCTTTTTAGGTGTCGCTATCGGTGGCTCGGCTAACGGCTATGACACTAAGGACATGGAGAAGTATTATTCCGAGGACAGCTATCCTACAGCGGCCCAATGTGCGGGCTGTCATCAACAGATCTACAATGAATGGGCTTCATCTAACCACGCTTATGCTTCGATATCGCCGATGTTCCATAAATTTGAGCAGGCGATCAATGATCTGTCGGCTGGAACAATCGGTACTTTTTGCGTCCGCTGCCATCAACAGGTAGGGACCCAACGTGGCGAGGAGCGAGAGCTACCGCTCTGGGACCGCAGTCAGGTTGCGAGAGAGGGAATAACATGTGTCACCTGCCATCGTATCCAGGAGGAGTTCACGAAAGTTAATGGCGAGAGAACCATTGTTCCAGGTGATATCCATGCCCCAGTCGGCGGGACAATGAGAGACAGCGTGTTCGATAAGGTACTTGAGCGGAAAGATGAGCTGCGTTTGGCCACCAGTGATGGCGAGCGTGGACAAAAAATCCATGCGGGCGTTTACAAATTTGAACAATTGGGTGAGTCTGAATTCTGTGTTTCCTGCCACCAAGTTGCCGTTAACCTAGGTATCAAACTAGAAGTCGTTTGGGATCAATATCGCGATTCTCCGGCCCACGCGAATGGCGTTACATGTCAGGACTGCCACATGGGCAAAGTACCTGGCGTGGCGGCCGGCTACGAGACAGCTCCCTCGGCCATTGTAAATGGCGAGGAAATCAATCCAGGCCGGCGGCATTCAAACCACGCCTTTCACGGTCCTGGGTATCCGATAGCCCATCCGGGTATCTTCCCTCACAACGTAGATGCGGCGCGTTGGAGTATTCAAGAATGGCTAAAATTCAATTACAGAGCGGCTTGGGGCTCAGAAAAATTTGAGGAGTCAGTTGAAGACCTCATAGAGCCTTTCGACGAATTTAATACTGCTCTGGAACCGCTTGGTGGTCATCCCGTGACACTCGACTCCCTTGCTTCAATTGAAGCGGCAGCCGCTCGTGGAACAATGGCTTTCAGGCGTCAGACCTCTTTGAAGCCGCTTCAAGCGGCGATAGAGGCGGTCACCGAAGCAGTGTCAACTGAAGACGTGAGTGAGAAGATTGCTGCGCTCAAAGAAGCTCTGAGCGGGCTGTCTGAGGCAGTCGAAGCGTCCGAGTCCGTAACAGCGCCGAAATCATACAAGCTGCTGGTTGCGGCGACCGATAAAATGGCTGCGACTGCCGCTAAGAGGTTGGCTGGCGCGGAGGCAAACATCGAAAAGGCGACAGCCCTTCTGGCTGCCTTTGAAAAAGTAAAATCTGAAGAGGAGCGTAAAAACCTCCTTGTAGATTTGAGGAAGTTACTTCCAAACTTGAGGGGGAGCCTGCCTGGCGCCGACAATGAATACGTGGGTGCGGTCGCCGCTCTAAAGGCGTCAATGGGGGTCAACTTCCCCGGAGTATGGAATGACCCTGGCGATCGCGAGGAAGCTTGGGAAATTGTTCAGGTAAACAGGAAGGGGCTTGAGTACAAAAAGGAAATGCGCAAGCAGGTTATGGAGAACGGGACGAAAATCGACGGTCCATTTTTCACTTCCTCGCGCAAACAAGGTAAGGATTTGGCATTTAATTATGTCATTACCAACCTGGATGACGGCCACAATTTCCCGTCCGGTTCGCTTGGTGCACAGCCTGAAATTTGGTTCAACGTCGCCTTGATTGATCCAAACGGTAAAAATATCTGGGAATCGGGCCATGTAGACAGTAATGGCGACTTCGCCGATCTGCACTCACTTGATCTCGCCGCGGGCAAAATCGAACACGACGATCAGTTATTCAATCTGCAGACTAAATTCCTGACGACAAATGTTAAGGGGACCGATCGTGAGATGTATCTCCCTGTGAACTTTGACATTGACCAGCAGCCTCTGCTCAGGCCGTCGAATGTTCCGTCGACCGTTTTGAATCACGCTCCATTCGTCCGGATGGAAGGTCGCTCAATCCCTCCGTTAGGTAGCAAGACGCCTAAGTATAAGGTGCCAGGTGATCTGCTCAAAAAGCCTGGAAAGTATAAGCTAATGGCGCGTATGAGGAGCCGAGCTGAACCGATCTACTTTATGCGATTTGTTGGCGCCACCTCAGAGATGGAGGAGTCAATGAATGAGTGGATGCTCGATATTCACCCGTACACGGCGGAATTTGAAGTTAAATAATCCCACAATAGCCAAATCGGCTTAAGGGGGCAGGGAATAATGGGTAACTTTCTAAGACAAACTTGCCGCCGGTCGGCAATCCTTACGCTGATAACTTGCGCCTTGGCATTGTCACCGTCGCATTCGCATGCTGCGGAGTATGGCGGTCCTCGCAAATTGGATCCCGCGGCGAAAGAGGTCGAGACCGATAAGTCGAAATTTGGTTCCGATCCAACTTACGAAGACAAGCCGTACTCTGCTGAAGAGCAAATCAAAATTTACGGCGGTAAGCGTGCCGTGGAGGTTGTCCGGCCGCTAATCGAACTATTCAGGCCCCAGTATTCCGCGGGGCCTTTTCGACAGGGCGAAAATCCTTTTGGCTCAAAAAATACGTCATCTCTTCAATTCCTCGCCTTCGGAGATTGGCGCACCGCGGTGGCCTTCAACGACAACGGTGAGATAGAGGTGGGGCAGTTGGCTACAAGGTTAAACCTCGACCTCGACCTGAAGTTGACTGGTACTGAGAGGATCCATGCCTTCATCCGTCCGCTTGACAAGGGCGGGAACTTCACGAGGCACGAATTTGCGGGCAATGATCGCGAGGGCGGAACGAAACTTGAGCTTGATGGAAACATCGAAACGCTGTTTTTTGAGGGCGATATCGGGGCGATTTACTCGGGCGTTATAGATGAGCATGCGTCTTTCGACTTACCAGTAGCGCTTGGTCTAACGCCCTTTATCTTTCAGAATGGTGTTTGGGTAGAGGATGCGTTTACCGGTGGCGCAATTACGCTTGCCGCAAAAACAAGCTCTGCCCTGAATATTTCTAATATGGACTTTACCTTTTTTGCTGGCTTCGACAAAGTGACTACGCCTGCAGCTAGAGACTCCCTTGGTGGCCTAAACGACGACAACGATTTGAATGTTTTCGGAATTGCTTCATTTTTTGACGCTAACGAAGGGTATTTCGAGGCTGGATTTGGTGTCATCGAAGGCAAAGGTGAGTTTGCAGACATTGATTACAAATCGATAACTGGAGCGTTTACCAGTCGTTACGGCGCTTGGCTCTCTAATAGCATTCGCTTCGTCGCAACTTTTGATCAGGACCGAGATAATGGTGCTCAGCAGACCGCGGACGGACAAATTATCCTTCTTGAAAATTCTCTTATCACCTCTTTGCCGTCGACCCTTGTTCCGTACGCAAACTTCTGGGTGGGCTTCGATCGCCCTCAACCCCTTGCCGATGATAGCGGTCTACTCAAAAACACCGGTATAAGTTTCGAAACAGATGGTCTTACAGGTTTTCCAAAGCTGGATGACACGGGCCACGATACTTTTGGTGGTGCAATCGGCGTCTCATATATCTTTGCTTTAAATCAACAATTGGTTGTTGAGGCTGCGGCATTGGAGCCAATCGGCGATGACATTGAGCCGGGCCGAGCTGCTCAAGGCAGTCAATTTGGACTTTCAGTAAGGTATCAGCGACCTATCGCGCCAGGTTGGATCGTAAGGACCGATGCAATGATGGGTTTCTTGGAAAACGTTGAAGACATTCGTGGTGTCCGTTTCGAAATACGCCGTAAATTCTAGGTGGTAGCTTTTGCATGACTGATGTAATTCAACTGATATCGATCGCTATTCTGGCAATCTGTTTAGCCTATTGCCTCTTTATTTTTGGTCAGAATTTTTCTGCAAACCGCCTCGCCGTCGCGCGGGAGGCTGCAGAGCTTGGTCACCTCAACGCGTTAACTGGTGAGTTGATTGAGCGCCAGAGGGTCAAAAAAGAGATCGACGAAGGCGCATGGAATGGATTTCGAAAATTCAGGGTTTCCAAAAAACAAATTGAGGCGAAAGACCAATGTTCTTTTTACCTCACACCGCATGACGGCCGGCCAGTTCCGCCTTTCCAGCCTGGGCAGTTTTTGACTTTCAGGTTGGGCATACCCGACCAGAGAAAACCAGTTATTCGCTGTTACAGCCTCTCTGACTGCCCCCGGCCAGATCATTACCGGGTGACCATCAAACGTGTGCCGCCCCCAAGAGACACAGAACACCCACCGGGGCTCTCGTCTAATTTTTTTCACGACTCAATAGAAGAAGGCCAAATACTGGATGTAAGGGCTCCCGGAGGGCACTTTTTTCTCGATACAACCCGCTCGACGCCGGTGGTGCTAATTGGCGGTGGGATCGGGCTGACGCCTGTTTTGAGCATGGTGAACCATATTGTCGAAACTGGGTATAAAAGAGAAACTTGGTTTTTCTATGGTGTTCAGAACGGCGAAGACCATGCAATGAAGGAACACCTCCAGAAGATAGACGACGAACATGACAACATAAACATATGTGTGGTCTACAGTCGCCCAAGAGAAGGCGAGGACGTTGAGGGAGTGGATTACAAGTATCAGGGTCGCGTAGGAGCGGATCTTTTCCGCGAGGTACTCCCGTCGAATAACTATGATTATTACTTCTGCGGCCCTCCGCCGATGATGAACTCCCTTTTCGAGGGGCTACGAGAGTGGGATGTTCCCGAGGATAAAATACACTACGAGGCGTTCGGGCCTGCAACGGTTTCCAAAAAGAAAGATGCGGACAAGGCGAGCGAGAAAGCGCCATCTGCCGTATCTGATGCGGCAGAAACCGTAGTCGTTAATTTTGCAAAGACCGGTAAAGAAATCGCCTGGGACCCGGATGTTGGTTCTCTTTTGGATTTGGCGGAGGACAACGACATCGCGATTGATTCCGGTTGCAGAGCGGGCAACTGTGGAACCTGTGAGACGGCCATAAAATCCGGTGATGTCGAATACTTGTCGGAGCCAGGAGAACTGCCCGACGCTGGCAGTTGCCTAGCGTGTGTTGCGGTTCCGAAAGGGCCAATAACACTTGATGCTTAATTCAATTTTGATTGGCCAATAAAAGAAATCTACTGCAGCCAAATAACACTACAATAAGAAAGGTTTACCAATGTCGAAGGCTCATTCAGGTGCAAAAACGCAAGCATACCTTGAACGATATATGGAGGGAGTTACTAAAAGGAACCCCGGGCAACCAGAATTCGTGCAGGCCGTCTATGAAGTAGCGTCAACGATATTCCCTTACATTTCTGACAAGCCACAGTACCATGAAAATCAGATCTTAGAACGGATGGCAGAGCCCGAGCGTGTTATTTCCTTTCGTGTTCCATGGACCGATGACGAGGGAAACATCAGGACAAATCGCGGTTGGAGGGTGCAATTTAACTCAGCGATTGGCCCTTATAAGGGGGGGTTACGATTTCATCCTTCAGTTAATGAGTCCATCCTCAAGTTTTTGGGTTTTGAGCAAACTTTTAAAAACAGTCTCACCGGTCTGCCAATGGGCGGCGGTAAAGGTGGCGCCAACTTCAATCCCAAGGGAAAATCCGATAACGAGGTCATGCGTTTCTGCCAGTCTTTTATGACGGAACTTGTTCGGCATATTGGTCCCGACACCGACGTTCCAGCCGGAGATATCGGCGTTGGCGGGCGGGAAATTGGCTACATGTTTGGTCAATACAAAAGAATGACGAATAGCTTCGTTGGAGTTCTTACAGGCAAAGGCTTAGAGTATGGTGGATCGAAAATGCGAACAGAGGCGACAGGCTACGGTGCGATCTTTTTCCTCCGGAATATGTTGGCTCAGCACAAAGATACAATTGAAGGGAAAAAGGTCCTTATCTCCGGTTCCGGCAATGTAGCAACGCATGCTGCTGAGAAGTGTTTGCAACTCGGTGCCTTGCCGCTGACACTCTCGGATTCTGGAGGGTTCGTTCACTGTGCAGATGGGTTCACACAGGAACAAGTAGACTGGATAAAGGACTTGAAGGGCGTTCGGCGCGGGAGAATATCAGAGGCGGCCGATGAGTTTGCCAATGTAACCTTCCACGAGGGCCGCCCTTGGGGCGTCGGGGCTGACTGTGCAGTACCGTCTGCTACTCAAAATGAAGTAAATGCTGAAGATGCAGCCGCAATGATAAAAAACGGCGTCAAGGCGGTCGCCGAGGCAGCAAATATGCCCTGTGAACAGGGTGCTGTAGACGCATTTATGGATGCGCAGGTGCTGTTTGGGCCAGCGAAGGCGGTAAATGCAGGTGGTGTGGGCGTTTCCGGATTGGAAATGAGCCAAAATAGTGCGCGAATTTCATGGGATGAGGATGAGTTGCGGCGTCTTCTTGAAAATATGATGCGTGATATTCATGACTCCTGCGTGGAATTTGGCGGAACCTCTGAAGGCCCGATCAATTATTTGGCGGGTTCAAATATTGCAGGTTTTGTGAAGGTTGCAGACGCCATGATGAGTTACGGCCACGTCTAAGACCACATGCACGGCGAGCACTGTTCCCATCAGTTTAGTTAAGATTTACACTCGCTCGCCGTGCATCCTTCACCGCCAATGCAAATAAAGTAGACTAGTGACATGGAAACCTTAAAAGTTCTGTCCCCTTACGACGAGGGCTGCATCGGCGAGCTAAATTTAGTTGGCGCAGCCGAAATAGAGACCATGCTCTCTACCGCGCACAGCCTGTTTTCTGATAGGTCATGTTGGTTACCTAAAAGAGACCGTTTGAGCATACTCCGAAAGGCTGCCGAACTAATTAGAGAACGACGAGAACCGTTGGCGGTTCAAGCAGCGAGTGAGGGGGGCAAGCCGCTGTTTGATTCCCTTGTGGAGATTGACCGTGCTGCAGACGGGGTAGAATGTTGCGTTGAAGAAATTCGGACATCTGCTGGCAACGTTATTCCCATGCAAATAGACCGGAATTCTTCTGCAAAGGTTGCTTTTACTCAATACGAACCGATCGGCGTAGTGGCCGCAGTCAGTGCTTTCAATCATCCGTTTAATTTGATCGTTCATCAGGTCGCACCCGCGGTAGCCACTGGGTGCCCCGTGCTAATTAAGCCCGCAGCCTCAACCCCGCTGAGTTGTAAGGCCTTTATTGATATCCTGAAGGAGGCAGGCTTACCTGAAGGGTGGGCACAGATGGTCTTGCCAGAAAAAACCGAACTTGCGACCGAGATGGTTTCCGATCCGAGGGTGTCTTTCTTTAGCTTCATAGGCTCATCCCGGGTCGGTTGGATGCTGAAATCGAAATTAGCGCCGGGCACCAGGTGTGCGCTTGAGCATGGAGGTGTCGCTCCGGTCATAGTTTCGGCTGACGCAGATCTTGATGATGTTGTGGAACGTGTTGCAAAGGGTGGTTTTTATCATGCTGGTCAGGTCTGCGTTTCGGTCCAAAGAATCTTTTGCGACAGTCAAATCGTGGATGTTTTCTCAAAGAAACTTGCGGAGGCTGCTAATAAATTAAAGGTAGGAGATCCTACCAAACCAAATACTGAGGTCGGCCCTCTAATCAGTGCAAAAGAGTGCCAAAGAGTTTCAGATTGGGTAGAGGAGGCCGTTGACGGCGGCGCGACCCTTGAGGCGGGAGGAAAAAAAATATCGGAGACCTGCTACGAACCGACAGTCTTAGTTGGTGCCGACAAAAAAGCGAAAATCTCAACGTCTGAAGTTTTTGGGCCGGTTGTCAGTATCTATGCATATCACGACATCGATGAAGCGATTGAAGAAGCAAATAGTTTGCCTGTAAGTTTTCAGGCGGCGGTTTTTACCAAAAATCTGGATGTTGCGATGCACTGCTACCAAAACCTTGATGCAACCGCGGTAATGGTTAATGAGCACACAGCTTTCCGTGTTGATTGGATGCCCTTTGCTGGAGCAAGAACGTCTGGGCATGGTGTGGGTGGTATTCCTCACACGATCCATGAAATGCAAACTGAAAAGATGATGGTTTGGCGGTCTAATTCCATTAATTAAAAAATAGTAATTAAAAACCCGGGAGGGAAGAAATGAAAGCATCTGATTTATTCGTAAAGTGTCTTGAAGAAGAGGGCGTCGAGAGAATTTTTGGTGTTCCAGGTGAAGAGAACGCCGACGTCATGATTTCGTTGAATGACTCAAAAATTGATTTTGTACTGTGTCGTCATGAGCAAGCTGCGGCTTTCGCGGCGGATGCTTATGGACGTTTGACTGGCAAGGCGGGCGTCTGCCTCGCAACTCTTGGACCCGGGGCAACCAATTTGGTGACCGGACTTGCCGATGCAAACATGGACCGAGCACCTGTTGTCGCAATCATCGGGCAGGGTTCTACTAAACGGCTACACAAGGAAAGCCATCAAAATATGGACTCAGTCGCAATGATGCGACCGATTTCTAAGTGGGCTCAAACAATTCTTTCGGCAGACAATATAACTGAGGTGGTCAGGAAGGCCTTCAAAGTGGCTGTTGCGGAAAAACCGGGTGTTACAGTCATAGAGCTACCCGAAGATATTGCTAAAATTGATGTCCAAGATGCTCCTCTTGCGCCCGTTAAAGTTCGTCGCCCAGCGGCAGATCACAAGGCTATTGCACACGCCGTCGAATTGATCGGGAAGGCGTCTAATCCCATAATCCTCGCAGGAAACGGCGCTATAAGAAAACGAGCGGCGGCACAATTGTCCCTTCTCGCACAAAAAACCGGTATCGGCGTTGTAAATACCTTTATGGGCAAGGGCGCCGTGTCAATGCATGATGAACACTGCCTTTACACAATTGGTCTGGGATCCGGTGATTATAACAATCTGGCATTTGATGATGCTGATCTTATTATCTCATGTGGTTACGATCTTGTTGAATATTCGCCATCTGCATGGAACCGGAAAAATCAAGAAACAAAGAACATAATTCATATCGATTTTTGGGAAGCGGAAGTCGACAAGGATTACCAACCTGATATCGAGGTGGTCGGCGATTTAGCTGACGCACTTTGGCAATTAAATGAAGCAATAAACCAAAAATTTGAGGGCAAATTGCCCCTCTTCGATGTTAAAAAGCGGTTAGATTTGCGGGAAAAACTAACTCAGGATTTTGCCTCAGAAAAAGACGATACATCTGTGCCTGTGAAACCTCAGAAAATACTCTGGGATGTGCGACAGGTGTTAGGCGATGGGGATATCCTGTTGTCTGATGTTGGCGCGCACAAGATGTGGATTTCACGGTACTTCCAGTGTGTCGAACCGAACACCTGTTTGATTTCTAATGGTTTCTGTACAATGGGCTTTGCCATGCCGGGATCGATTGGAGCTAAGGTCGCATTTCCCGAACGTCGTGTTTTATCAATATCCGGTGATGCCGGATTTATGATGAACGTACAAGATCTCGAAACTGCAGTCCGGCGGAAATTAAACATCGTCGCAATGGTGTGGGAAGACGGTGAGTACGGATTGATCAAATGGAAACAACAAAATGGTTTTGACGGCAAGCATTCTGACCTTGCTTTCACCAATCCGGATTTCGAGGCGTTGGCTGAAAGCTTTGGAATGTGGGGTAAAAAAGTAACCAGTACAGACCAAATCGTTCCCTTTCTGGAAGAAGCATTCTCACAGGAGGGCCCTGCTTTAATCTCAGTGCCGGTTGATTATAGCGAAAACATGAAGTTGTCAGATCGTCTTGGACAAATATCCGTCCCGATTTAAATGACTATGTGTCCCTGCTAGATGCAGGCGAGTAGCTCCAGATATTATCTTTTGCGATTATCTCTGCTGGAGATTGGACTGGGCAGTTAGTTGTCGGGGTGATGATTATGTGGAGGGTATCTCGACTGAATTAAGCAGATTGACGTGACACTGTGTCACTATACTTTTACACCGTGATACTCGTATTTTTCCTCCGAATTTTACTTTGACGCTGTGACAGTTTTGAGATTCTTCAAAAAAATCTTCAAAGTTTAACCGGCTGTTATGAATCTTGAAAGCCTCGTATAACTCTCTTCGGTACGGTAAATTGTAATGACGCCTGAAATAGGCCACTACGCAGCAGCACTAGCATTAGTCTTTTCTATGGCACAAGGTGTGATACCCTTGTGGGGGGCACATAAAAATAATCCGCTGTTGATGAACGTAGCCGTGGTGACGGCTAGGTTCCAATTCATCTTAGTCCTTCTCGCCTTTATTTGTCTGATTCTGTCGTTCGTTGCCTCAGATTTCTCTGTAGCGTTGGTCGCACAAAATTCTCATACTTTGAAACCTCTGATTTATAAAATTTCAGGGGTATGGGGTAACCACGAGGGCTCAATGCTCTTATGGATTTTAATCCTAGCTTTCTTCGGCCTTCTTGTTGGAGAGTTTGGAAACAATCTTCCCCCCAGCCTTCGTGCGCGTGTCCTGTCTATTCAGGGGCTTATCGGGGCGGGCTTCATCGCATTTCTCTTATTTACGTCGAACCCTTTCATTCGTCTTGACCCACCACCACTCCAAGGCAGTGGATTGAATCCGCTATTGCAAGACCCCGGCTTGGCCTTCCATCCACCCTTTCTTTACTTGGGTTATGTCGGCTTTTCCATGGCTTTTTCATTCGCTATAGCCGCGCTTATCGAGGGGCGTGTAGATCCGGCTTGGGCGCGATGGGTCCGACCTTGGACGCTTGTCGCATGGACCTCGCTTACGATCGGGATCGCGCTTGGGAGTTGGTGGGCTTATTACGAGCTTGGTTGGGGCGGCTGGTGGTTTTGGGACCCGGTTGAAAATGCGTCATTTCTACCATGGCTCCTCGGCACTGCTCTTCTACATTCCGCTCTTGTCCTTGAAAAACGGGATACGCTGAAAAGCTGGACAATTCTTCTTTCGATTCTGGCGTTTGGCGCTTCATTGTTGGGGACGTTCCTCGTTCGATCAGGAGTTTTGACCTCTGTTCATACCTTTGCAACGGATCCAGAGCGTGGAGTTTTCATACTATTGCTTTTCCTGATAGTCCTTGGAGGCGGTCTACTGCTCTACGCCATTCGCGCTCAGTCATTGAAGGTTGGTGGTTTGTTCGCTCCGATTAGCAGGGAAGGGGCATTAATTCTCAACAATTTGTTTCTTGCGACGTCATTCGCTGTTGTCCTGCTAGGCACTCTTTATCCCCTTTTGTTGGATGCTTTTGGCGCGGGGAAGGTGTCGGTCGGTGCGCCGTTTTTCAATGCTACTTTTGTTCCACTAATGGTTCCTCTGCTCATTGCCTGTCCAATAGGCGCTAAGATGGCTTGGAAGCGCGGCGACTTGAGTGGTGCTCTTTCCCGTCTCAAGGCAGCGTTTGCCGCATCCCTTGTGGTTATAATTTTTTCCATGTTGCTGGATGAGAATAGAAGTTTATTGGCGGCAGGATCGCTCGGCATTGCTGCCTGGTTAATGATCGGGATTACTTTGGATTTTCTCGAAAAAATTGGCCTTCCGAAACGTTCGGCAGGAGAAGTTTTTCGCAGATTTGTGAATCTTCCACGCTCTGTTTGGGGGGCCGCAACAGCGCACTTTGCGCTCGGCGTTATGGTTGCCGGAATAACTGTTTCTTCGGTCTGGCAGGTTGAGCGAATTCAAATTATGCGGCCTGGGGATAAAGTTGAAATCGGGGGCTACACTGTGCTTTTTGAAGGTGCTGGGCAGGTAGACGGGCCAAATTATACAGCGCTTCAGGGCTCATTCTCTGTTTTTAGAGGAACGGATAAGGTGACGGTTTTGTTGCCGGAGAAACGAAGTTACCCGGCGGAAAATTCTTCGACCACTGAAGCTGCAATCCATACGAACTTGTACTCCGACTTGTACATCGTTTTGGGAGATACTGACCAAAAGGGTGGTTGGGCGACGCGCATATACTTTAATCCTCTTGTTCCGTGGATTTGGGTTGGGGCAATACTGATGGCAGCTGGCGGAGCTGTGTCGCTGACTGACCGAAGGTTACGTGTCGGTGCCCCAAGGAGGGCAGTTCACACGGAGAATTCAGCAATTCCGCAAGAACATTGATATGTTTAAGCGCATCACATTCCTGCCGCTTACAATTGTCTTTGCCGTATCGGTTTTGTTCGCGATTTATTTGTGGCAGATCGGTCCCGGAGGAAAAGACATCTCGACACTTCCCTCCGCCATGATTGATAAGCCAGTGCCTGAATTTGATTTGGCTCCAATTGAAGGTAGGAAGTTAGGCCTGAAGTCTGGCGACTTAAAGTCTGGTCTGTCACTGGTCAATGTATGGGCTTCCTGGTGTCCACCTTGCCGTGTTGAACATCCTTTTTTAATGGAGTTGGCCGAAAAAGGAGTAACGATTTACGGGATAAACTATCGGGATAAGCCAGCAGACGCACTCCGTTTCCTGAGAAATTTGGGTGACCCTTACAAACGGATTGGTGCTGACACGACTGGCAGGGTATCGATTGAATGGGGTATTTATGGGTACCCAGAGACCTTTTTGGTGGATCAGACGGGAAGGATCCGCTACCGCCACGTTGGACCAATTTCTTCAGAGGTTATTGAAAACGTATTTGATTCACTGATGGAAAAAATCTCGAAAAAATGAAAACGGTAATATTCTTACTTTTTTTTCTCGTGACGCCGGCTCTGGCTATTCAGCCAGATGAAATTCTTGAAGATAAAGTTCTTGAAGAACGTGCACGCGTTATTAGCAAAGAACTACGTTGCCTCGTTTGCCAAAACCAGTCGATTGATGATTCTGATGCCCCCCTTGCAAAGGATCTTCGGGTGTTGGTCCGAGAACGGCTTCAGGCGGGTGAGAGCGATGAAAAAGTGATTGAGTTTGTTGCAGATCGCTATGGCGACTTTGTTTTGCTCCGCCCACCTGTAAAAGCATCCACGCTAACCCTCTGGATTTCTCCGATTGTGATACTGATCGTTGGCGTGATCTTTTTACTGATGCGGTTCCGAAAGCAAGAGAAAAATATGCCGGTTAAGGTGCCACCTTTATCGAGTGAGGAGACCAAAAAGCTCGAGGCGGCGCTCGGAGAGGATAAAAGGTAAATGGAGGGGTACCTTGTTCTTTCACTAATGGCGGTTGTATGTGCAGCATTATTGTGGCGGCCGTTGATGAATAGCGGGCGTCCAACGGCCATCCGTGCGGAGTATGAAATTGAGTTCTACAAGGATCAGTTAAACGAAGTCGAACGGGATCGGGAACGCGACATCATAAGTATTGAGGAGGCCGAGGCATCGCGGCTCGAGATAAGTCGTAAAATAATTAATTGTGGGGATGTCAGAGCTTCGCAATCAATTTGGCCCCCAAAAAAACAAGCGAGATTTGCTGTATCGGTAGCTTTGTTTATTCCTGTCGCCGCTTCATTAATATATCTGGTGCAGGGGTCTCCCGGTCTAAATAGCAGCTCTGTCAAAATTGCTGAACGCGGCCAAACCACGCTAAATGAAATCAAGCCTCAGTTAAGGGCCGAGATCACCGAGCTGCGGGATAGGTTAGAAAAAAAACCCAATGAATTAGCAACTTGGGTTGCCCTCGGTCGCGCCCTCTTTAGATCACACGAGTTCGCTCGTGCAGCACAAACTTTCATGCAGGCAACTACTTTTTTTCCAGAAAACGCTGAGCTTTTTGCAAGAGCCGGCGAGGCGCTTGTCTATGGCTCAGATGGCGTGGTGGTGCCGGCAGCTGAGCTAGCTTTCAAGAGATCTTTGAAGCTTTTGCCGAATGATGCGCGAAGCCGTTATTACTTGGCATTGGGAGATCAGCAAAATGGACGCCTCGAAGGGGCGCTAAGAAAATGGAAAGAACTTGCGGCGGACTCTCCACCAGACGCGCCTTGGCAAGATACCTTAAGGGAAAGGATCGCCTCTCTTTCTGAACAAATCGGGAAAACGTCGGATCGCGCTCCTTTAATCACAAATAGGGATCAAGACGCTCGGACGGAGAATGACAGCGTGAGCCCTAGCCCGAGCCGCGAAGACATTGCTGCAGCGCAAGAACTCTCGCCTGAAGAACGTCAGGAAATGATACGGTCAATGGTCGATCGGCTTGCAACCAGGCTAGAGACTGACCCAGGTGATCTAGCTGGTTGGAGGAGGTTAGCGCGTGCTCGCAAAGTTCTCGGTCAAAAAGCTGAGGAAAAAGCAGCACTCGGAAAAATAGCCGGCCTTGAACCAAAAAATGTGCAGGCTCAACTGGACTATCTAACTGCAGTGGTAGAATTGGCATCCCCTCAAATTCCTAGCTCTGCGGAATTGGGCCAGACACTGGCTCGTATTCTGAGAAGGGATGATCGAAACCCGACTGCTCTTTGGTATTCAGGTTTATTGGCAAAATCTGAGGGGCGCAATGCAGATGCTGTAAAACATTGGTCGAACTTACTTTCAGTGTCGGATCCGAATAGCCCTCGATACGTTGAGCTGAAAGATCAGATAAGTTCACTAAGAGAATAAGGATTATTTAGAGGTCGCCGAATACACGCCGTCCCAATTTGGTCCTAACTCTTGCTGACGATGAACGCTTATGCGGTTGCGGTATAAATCGACGAACGTCGATAAATCGATCTCAGTTAATGCTTCAAGCTTTTCAAGTATCATGACAGCGTCATCCCATTTTTGGTTTCTATAATTTTTGAGGAATTGTCCGTCGTCATATAAATTGGAACACTCAAGGGCCTGATCTAAAGGAGGGTCTGGCTCATCTGGTTCAAGATATTAAGCGGCGTGTTTGCGGTATTGCAAGCGCCGGGATTCCATCGTTTTCCGTTTAATCCTTTCTC
>JABHUE010000080.1 GCA_018672825.1 Pseudomonadota bacterium
TAGTCGTGCAACTTAACGTCGGTAGTCATCGATATTAGAGAGTTCGCTATTCGGGACGGCAGTAGTCGGAGCCAGAGTCCATCTCGCCTTTGATGCCGCCACCCACATACCAGGTCCATGCCTTTGTCGATTTCACTAAGCAGCAAGGGGATATCGCGAGGATCGTTTTGGCGATCAGCATCCAGCGTAATCACGACAGCGCCGTTAGAGTATCGAAGACCCGCTGCGATTGCTGCGGTTTGGCCAAAATTTTTGCGAAACTCGATGACTCGGACACAAGGATTGTCCATTTGAAGACCCTGAAGAATCTCCAACGAGTGGTCAGTACTGCCATCGTCAACAAATAGCACCTCGTAGGAACGTCCAGACGCCTCAAGTACCTCTACGATATCTTGATGCAGAGCTTCAAGATTGCCAACCTCGTTATAGACTGGTACCACCACCGATAATTCAATCTGGGCCATATCAAACTCTAGCTAAACAGTTAGGAATACTAATCATTATCAAGCGGGCGAATCGAGAAGTCCTCTACATCCAACCGAAGATTGGGATTGTAGTATGGATCACCAATTTTCAGTGTCTCGGCGTGACGCGCCCGGAAGACATCCACCTCTCGTTTAAAGCGCGCTTTTTTCTCTGGGGTATCCTCGTAGCCACGAGTTACAGACTCGAAGTGATAGGCCAATGCATATGGGGTAAACAAATTCCTGTAGCCGGACTCTATCAGCCGCAAGCAAAAATCCACGTCGTTACAGGCAACCCCAAAATTGACTGCATCAAAGCCGCCAATCTTTTCAAACACAGATTTTTTGCACATTAACAACGCGCCCGTGACCGCTGAGACGTTCTGAATGATATTCAGCCGGTTAAGGTACCCACGATCTCCGCCAGGTTTGTGTTTATGACTGTGCCCCGCGTAACCCCCGATCCCAACGACAATGCCGGCGTGTTGAATAGTATCGTCCGGATAATACAATTTACCACCAACTGCGCCGATCTCGTGTCGTTGTGAGTGTTCTAACATACAACTAAGCCAGTCTCCATTGATTACCTCAATATCATTATTCATCAATACAACGTGCGATCCGTGGGCTTGGGAGACCCCGAAATTGACCAACTCAGAGAAGTTGAAAGGCCTATCATAGGAGTGAAATGAAACTTGGTCGGATGTCGTTTCAAACCGATCTTTAATGTCAAATGTTAACTCGTCAACGCTTCCATTGTCGACACCAAGTATCTCAATATTTGAATAGTTAGTTCGTTCGAGAACGGCGCTGATGGATCGCTGCAAAAGTCTCGGCTCATCCCGAAAGGGAATAATCACGCTCACCAGGGGGCAGCCGGTGATGTCCCGGCGTACACGAAAATATTGAGGTGCGTTGGCGGTTAGGACTTCGCCTTTTACCCTCCGTCGACTTAGCGCCTGCTCGAGCGCTAAAGCCGCCTTTGAATGAGCCTGAGGCATAGCCGTCGTATCTAAACTGGTAGACCGAGTAGATTGACGGCAGTGGTACAAAGGCTTCGGGACATGAGCGACCTTATCGGTTCTTTCAGTCAAGCGAAGGAGGAATTCATAATCCTGTGCGCCATCAAACTCGGAGTTTGGCCCCCCTACATTGTCTATCAAACTTTTCCGAACCACCAAAAGATGGGTAATGTAATTATGAGAAAGAAGTAGGTCGGGAGAAAAATCAGGTTTGAAACGCGGTGTCCCAAAATACCCAAGATCGTTTTTCTCATCTAAATCACTGAACGCTGTTTCATCGGTATATAGGATATCGGGCTGATCCCGGGAAATTATATCTACGACGTCTTGTAACGCTGCGGGAGACAGCATATCGTCGTGACCCATAAATGCAACGTATTCTCCGTGAGCTGCATCAATCCCAATGGCCGTTGCCCCCGAAATTCCGGCACTGCGAGTCAGAGGAAGGACTGTGGCTCTCGGGTCATCGAGTTGATCTAGGAATTCACGCGTTTCAAGCAAAGTCGACCCGTCATCGATGATCACCAATTGCCAGTTCTGGTAGGTTTGGACTTTGACAGACCCCACAGCATCGGAGAGCCATACCTTCGGGGTGTTGTGAGCCGGCATTACTATCGTGATGAGGGGTCCGTTCTGAGATTTTCCTTTTGGGATTGCGGGAATTCCGCCAATCCCTTCGACAAGGCTCGGCAGTCGCTCGGCGGGGGCCTTCCCTAACGACTCCTGTAATTGGACTATGGATGCTTTTCGCGACGTTTCCGCGAACCTAGAGCGGCGCAACTTTCTATAAATCACGGCCCGTATGAATTCCGCAACTCGCCACACTTTCGATGACTTTAGAAGCTCCAATTCTTTTGTCGCGCTCTTGGCGATTACAGTCTGTTCCGTCAGTTTATTGTTAAGGTCGCTAACTTTATTGTTAAGGTCGTGAAGTAAAACTTCTCTTCGCCAAACCCTATCCAAATGCAAGTAGCGGTCTTCAATCCGAAGACCGAACTCCGGCCAAGATAGTTCTACTTTGAGAATAACTGCAAGCGGCTTAGGCGAATCGAGCTCAGCCGGCGGAAAAGAGAACTCGATCAAATTAATAAGATCTGTCGTTCCATCGGCCTCTTGCCGAAAATGCTCACTAAACTGATGCTGGCTGGCTAGACTCATAGCCTTCTTGTGGCCAGCAACGTGAAAAACCTCTATATCTTCGGGCCCCCCAATAACTGATAGCCCAGCTGAGTGGAATCGCACTGGTCCGCCAACATTCTCGGGCTCAATGCAAATCCTCGAGGGATCAAAAAAGCAATCGCCTACGCTCAGTTCTAATGTGACGGGGGCACTAGCCGCCCTAGTTCGGACCGGAATGTTCTGCTTGATACTGCGCACAGGAGCGTCGGACAAAATGCTTAGACCAACATTCAGGCCCTGAAACTCTCCAATGCGATAGTTAAACAACGTGTTCCACCCGAGCCTAGAAACTTGATTTCGGACGTAATCCTGGAAACTATTTTCGAATTGTTCAGCACGTCGGGCGAGATTATTCGTGGGCAGGTCAAATTCTGAAAGAACTGAGTCAATAAACTTTCCCCAGGTTTCCCCATAACGGCGGCAATGTGGTATCTGAGCTAATGTGGGTTCGTTACGAATTAAAAAATAAAACAGACCTCGCAAAAACGCTAGATCAGGATCAAACTCTTTGGACCTCGTTAACCATTCCTGATCGATTGGTTCGAAGACTCCGTCAGAACGGATGACAATATTATCTGTCAGCAGATCGAGAAGTTTGTCTGTCTGATTATCGAGCGTTGTTCTAAGAAACTGCCTATAGGTTTCCAGAAGGGCTATAAAGGCAGATCCTCCGTCGTTTTCCTTGAGTGCGACAACTAGCTTCTCAGAAACCGACTGGCCAGGCAAATACTTTTCGTCAACAAAAACATGCCCAAAGAGCGGTTCGGACCGTTTTGAAATAGCCGATACCCCCGTCTCACCCCATGGGAGCCGTTGACGCTGGATAGACCAACTATCCGATGTCTTAACTGTTTCCGTCCAAAACTCCTCTCTTCGATTGCCAATTGACGCATGAAATAAATCAAATTTAACTTTTGGCTCAGGACTCCTAGAGGAAGAGTAAAGAAGGCAAAATCGACCGAGGTTTTCGAATGGGAAATCTTTGTGTTTTTCGAAGATTCGCCATATATCAGTCCCAATGTCAGGCCCCAGTGGGCCGCTCAATTCGAGTTGGGTGAATTGCCGAGCAATATGGCGCCATGCGTCTTGCGCTCCAACTACGAATTCTTCTCGAATGAGAAGGCTGGGGGAGGCGGGGGACGGTACCGCAAAAAAGGTTTCAACGCACAGGTCTCCGCTGGACTCCCACCTCTCGTTAATCGGAGCCAAAAACGCGTCAGAATCAACGCGATTATCACACTGATAGACCACAGTCCCGCCGTGCCGGAGCGATTTAAGCAAAAGTTCATGACCAGCGTGAATCTCAGAATCTGAAAAATCGCCCATGGCACCGCAAAAGATCGTATCAAATCTTAAATGAGATAGGCCGGGGAGAGTCTCCGAAGCGGTCGACCAGGGGTCTTGAACGCCTAGCGCCTCGGCAACTGGTGCGACACCAGGCGCTAGGCCGCAACACACCACGCTGTGACCGTTGTCCAGAAGGAATCTTGGGAGCACGGCGTTCGACCAGTTAACGATCAAAACCTTTGATGGTTCTACGGGAACAGCGACCCTCCCGATACTCACATGAGACGGGCTCAACCTACCGACTAGTTCGGGGTCGATTTCGTGGGACGAGAGCAACTCAGGGTATCGCGACACGTCAGGATACCCATTTAGAATTTCGAGCAGATTCCCAGTGGGCAATTCCGCTTTCTCCTTTATGCGCTTACAGCTACCGGGATCATCCATGGAGTATCTTCGAGTCAGACGTTGCTCAATTTGAGGTTGAGATCAGCGACGCCAAAATCACCAAGATCCCCGACCACCGGCAGATGAATCAAGTCATATCGTCTATCAACGGCTAGGTTATCTTTGGACGAATCATCTAACGCGATTCCCAGCGAAATAAAATATTCTCCAGGTACAACTGCACATGCGAACTCAAAGACCAAAATAATGGATTCTCCAGCAAGTCGATTCTGAACTGTTATTCGACGATCTCGAGAATTGGCACCAAAAACAGTGCGGCCATCTACTGTTTTCAAAGTAAACCCATAAATAATTTTTTCGAGCGGTTCTGCAAAAAATACATTCACTGAGAGTCGCACCGGTTCGCCACGATCGAAAAACACTTTTTTGAGCCCGTCCGCACCACATAGTTGGTAGTCGAAAATACTGGCGCGGCGGTCGCCCCAACGGTATTCGTTGACGTTGTAACTGGGTTGATCCGGACAGCGATCGGCGGGAACTTCCAGGGGTTCTGGGATTGTTTTCGTTCTGCCTGCGGTTTTCGGGCTCGCGCCTTCGGGGTCAGAATGGGACCACTCACCCAGTTCCCGGGGACTGTCGCCAATAGTTTTTAGGTCAATCGATCGCTTACCCGTTAAATCGGGAATGGATTGCGTCGAGGACTCCCCAGCGGCTCCAAAAAGGTCTTCGAGATAGTCTTGAATGACAGCCTTGGGTAAACCGGCCGAGCAGATTCTGCCGGATCTAAGGTAGATTGCTCGGGAGCAATGAGCTTGAACCAGGTCAACCGCGTGCGTAACAAAGAGAATTGTCTTGCCTGCCTTTTGCATCTCCTGAAAACGTCGAAAACACTTGCGTTGAAACCTGATGTCGCCAACCGCAAGAGCCTCATCGACGATCAAAATATCTGGGTCTGTGTTTATTGCTGTCGCAAACGCCAAGCGGACATACATGCCGCTTGAGTAGGTGCTGACTGGGTGATTGGCAAACTCGCCTATGTTAGCGAACTCTAGGATCTCATCGAATCGTTCATCTATTTCGGCTCTAGAAACACCGAGCAAAGCAGCATTGAGATAGACGTTTTCTCGACCTGAAAACGCTGGGTTAAAGCCCGCGCCAAGTTCCAA
>JABHUE010000053.1 GCA_018672825.1 Pseudomonadota bacterium
TAACGCGAGAGTCATTATCGGAGACGCAGCTGAACTGCTGTCGTCTCTATTCCAGCCGGAATCATTGACTCGCATTCTGGTGTTATTTCCCGATCCATGGCCAAAAAAACGTCACAACAAACGCCGTTTGATCAATCAAGCCTTTTTAGGCGATCTCGCAGACACTTTAAAGCCTGGTGGCATTTTGCATATTGCGACCGATTGGCAGGATTACGCAGAAAGCATTGTTGAAACGCTGACCTCAGTGACAAATCTTAAAAACACCAGCGAAACCAGCGATTACTGTCCCCGCCCATCCTGGCGACCTGAAACCAAATATGAGCGCCGCGGACTCTCACTGGGTCACCAAGTCTTTGATATTGGATCCATCAAAAATGAGTCCTGAGCACCCGCCCTGGTGGGATCCCCATTCTGATCAGCCGTACAAGCTGTCGAAAAGTAAAAAGCCCCGACTTCAGGCCGATAATCTTATCGAGTACGCCAAAACCGCCGCGGCGGCGCTGACGATGAGTCCCATTGTTGGATGGCACTATGCTTCCTTGAAACGCCCAACGCCTCCTGACCTCTTGGATTTTGTGGGACTCGGCATATCTCCTGATCACGGGGACCCTGTTCAGATTGAAGATCTTGTAAGTGAACTCGGCGTTAAAAAGCTTTTGCTTCGCATCCCCTCTTGGCATGTCAATCATATCGAGCATTACCTTGACTTCGCCGATCGATTCAAAAATCATGACCTTTTGATCAATATCCTTCAGTCGAAACAAAGCGTTCAAGATATAGAAATCTGGGACAAAAATGTTTCAGATATTGTTAAAGCATTTCAAGGTAAGACAAACGAATTCCAATTAGGCAATGCCATTAATCGAAGCAAGTGGGGCTGTCAGCATACCGGTGACTACTTGAAGCTTCTTGCAGGAATACCTGCCCTGCGGGATTTATATCCAGATATCACTATCGGGGGCTCATCAGTTATCGACTTTGAACCGCTCGCGACCCTTCGAACCCTGTTCAATTTCCACCGCTACGATATCGATGCCTGCAGTTGTGCGCTTTATGTTAACCGCAGGGGCTCGCCCTACTCTAAGCAATACGGCGTCTTTGGCCTTGCTGAAAAGCTGCGTCTTATTTTTGCCATGGCGAAGGCTTCGAACCGCTCTGCGTCTCGACTGTGGGTCACTGAAACCAATTGGCCCCTTCTAAACACCAAGCCATACACCCCTAATTCCGGTTTACCTCGCTCGACTGTCGATGAGCAAACCCAAGCGCGATATCTCACCGAATATTACCGAATCGCCTATTCACTTGGATTTGTGGAGCGAGTGTATTGGTGGCAGCTCGTCAATCCGGGTTATGGACTCGTCGACCACCGCAACGATGGCATCAGGAAGATGCCCTCTTTTTTTGCTTTCAAAAAACTTCTCGAGAATAAAGCCTAGGTCGCTGGCCTAAGTTTTTATTTGGTCAACCCCGTGACTCGTACCCACAAGCAAGACATCGGCTCGCCGAACCGCAAAAAGCCCATTATCAACAACGCCGGGCAAAAGATTAAGCTTCGCTTCCATTGATGAAGGATCGGTCAGATCTAGATTTTTAACATCAAGAATCAGATTGCCGTTATCCGTTGTAAACCCTGCGCGAAGTTCAGGCTGCCCGCCCATTGCGATTATTTTTCGGGCAACTAAACTTTGCGCCATTGGGATGACCTCAATCGGCAATGGAAACGAGCCAAGATGATCCGAAAGCTTGGACTGATCTGCTATACAAACAAAACGCCAACTCGCGCTCGCCACAATTTTTTCACGCGTTAACGCGCCACCTCCACCCTTGATGAGATGTAAATGCTTTGTGGCTTCATCGGCCCCATCAACATATAAAGACAAATCGCCGGTACGATTCAGGTCCAGTACCGGCAACCCAATTGCTCGAAGCCTCTCTGATGAGGCTTCCGAGCTTGAGACCACGCCATCGACTTTACCTTTGACTGTTGCCAATGCATCGATAAAGAAATTAGTCGTTGACCCTGTCCCGACTCCTAAAATCTCGCCCGATTCGATAAAATCGAGAGCCGCTTCCGCAGCTGCCTGCTTTTGATCATTCTGATTCAAGGGTAAACTCCTCTAGGTATTAACGGATGAATTTAACTTCTTCGTGCAAATAAATCGAGGACGGCCCGACCAAGGCCCAAAGGAGTCTTTTTTTAAGTGGAGAAACTAACAGGACTGTTTAATTTACCCGGCGAGGGCTTTGTCGTTCAGCTCCGCGATGGCACCACCTCATCGCTTTACGACAAGCAGGGTCTTCAATTCCTTATTCTCGACCGGAAGCAAAAAGGTTTAGATACTTCAGTCGCAGAAAAAGCTCTGGCTCAAATGAACTCGATTCAGAATTCAATCGGCCTTCACTTCTAGACGAACTCGCTTTTGAATCCCCAACTTACTAACGACTGGAAATCAGCAAGCCCGGAGTTTAAGGGCGTTCCGCGCTACGCCTGATAGTACTCCCGGTACCAGTCTACAAATCGCTGGATGCCTTCTTCGACTCTAATCTGTGGACGATATCCAAAATCTGCCTCAAGCGAAGTGACATCCGCTTCAGTCGCTGGAACATCACCATCCTGCATTGGAAGCATCTCAAGAACTGCTTTTTTACCCAACGCCTTTTCCAGCGCCGAAATGTAATCCATCAATTGGACTCGATGACTGTTTCCGATGTTATAGATTCTCCACGGCGCACTAATGCTTTGACTCGCGGTGTTCTGTTCTTCTGACTTTTTAGCCGGTTGATCAATTATTCTTTTGACGCCCTCAACAATATCATCGACAAATGTGAAATCTCGCACCATTTGACCTTGGTTAAACACGGGAATCGATGTTTCCTCCAAAATGCCTTTGGTGAATTTGAACAGAGCCATATCAGGCCGACCCCAAGGACCGTAAACCGTAAAAAATCTAAGACCTGTTGTTGGCATTTGGTAAAGATGTGAATAAGAGTGAGCCATAAGCTCATTGGCTTTTTTGCTCGCGGCATAAAGCGATATCGGATGGTCCACGCTATCTTGTTCTGAAAATGGTAATTTCGTATTGGATCCATAAACGGAACTCGACGACGCGTAAACCAAATGACCCACGCCCGAATGACGGCAGCCCTCTAAAATATTTCCGAATCCAACAAGATTTGCGTCAACGTACGCAGCCGGATTTTCAATAGAGTATCGAACTCCCGCCTGCGCGGCTAGATTGACAACGGCATCAAACGCATCGCTTGAGAACAGATCAGCCATACCGTCTCGATCCGCAATATCCATCTTCAAGAATCTAAACTTTGCAGATTGATTCAAACGTTCAAGTCTTGACTCTTTGAGTGACACATCATAGTAGTCATTCAAATTATCAATGACGGTCACGCGGTCACCTCTTTCAAGCAACACCATGCCTAAGGCTGAGCCAATAAAACCAGCGCCACCGGTTATCAAGACGTGCACTTTTAAAGACTCCAATAAGTTAATGTTTTTTCAAATTCGGCTTCCTTTCGAAAAAACATTAACTTATTGGAGTCTTTAAAAGTGCA
>JABHUE010000165.1 GCA_018672825.1 Pseudomonadota bacterium
AACAACGCGCTCACCGGCGTTGGCGCGACCATCGCAGCCGGTAGCCATCGGTGAAAAGGCATTAAGGCGGCTTTCCCGATTCCGAATACGAACAGCGCGAATAAAATGCCAACCACCGGCCCCGATGCTTTACCCGAAAGAATGCCACCGACCTGAAAATCAGTAGAGCCGGTTAGATACCATGTGGCGATGATGGCGGGCAGCAGAAACGCCATCGAGGTGCCGATCAGGATTCCGATGTAAACCCGCCCGCCTTGCCGCGCTTCAACGGTGCCCGCATGGGTGACCAGCGGGTAGGTCGAAAGCGTGAGTAACTCATAAAAGACAAATAGCGTGAATAAATTGGCGGCAAGCGCGACCCCCATGGTGGCGCTGATCGCAACAGCAAAAAAAACAAAAAATCGGGTCTGGTTGGATTCGTTATGACCGCGCATGTAACCGATGGCATAAATGGTGGTGATGACCCAGAGCGAGGAGGCGATCAGACCAAACAATAGGCCAAGGGGTTCAAACTCAAACGCCAGGGGCAACTGCGGTACGGGCGTCGCGATGACCTGACGAAGGGCTGATCCGTCTAGCACGGAAGGCGCGATGGAAATGATTTGCGCGACGAGTAAAAGACCGGTGCCAATACTGACGGCTTCCCGTAGGTTCGGCCATCTGCCCGCCAGCATCACCAGCAATGCACCTGCGAGCGGGGTCAATATGATCAGGGCGAGCGCTGAATCGGCCATCAGCCGGCTCCAAATAGCGTTGTGGCCGCTTCGGTGGCGACACCGACACTCAAATCAGTGCTGACACCGAAATAGAGATTCGCCAGCGCAAGAATCCACGCGGGGATCAGCATGGATAACGGCGCTTCACCGACCTGGGCCTCGTTGTCTTTGCCTCCAAGATAGGCTGATTCGATTACCCGCCAGACGTAGATCACAGCCAGCAGCGAACCGGCCAAAATGACAACCAATACGGGCCACCAACCGCGCTCCAGCGCAGCCAATACAAGATACCACTTGCTGATAAATCCGGCGGTCATGGGAATCCCCACGAGACTCAGGCTGCCGATGAGAAAAACACCCATGGTCCAGGGCATGCGGTAACCCAACCCCTTGAAGTCGCCAAGCCGACTGCTGCCAATGCGCCAGGCGATACAGCCGAGCGCGAGAAACAGCGCGCCTTTCATTAACGCGTGATTGAAAAGATGGAGGATTGTTGCGGTCAGTCCTGCGGGGCTGACCAGACTCACGCCTAAAATGAGGTATCCGATTTGGGCGACGCTTGAGTAGGCCAGCATGCGTTTAATGTTGTCCTGGAAAATCGCGATAGCCGACGCAAAGATCACCGCCGATGAGCCCAGTATTGCGAGCCCGAGCGCAAGCGGCATGGTGTCAAGTGCGAAGTCTTTGCCGAATACCGAAAAGATAAAACGCAGCAATACGTAGACCGCAACTTTGGTTGCGGTTGCTGCTAAAAAAGCACTTACGGCTGAGGGCGCATAGGCATAGGCATTGGGTAGCCACAGGTGCAGTGGAAACAGCGCGATTTTGAGTCCGATGCCAACGGTGAGGAAGGCGAATCCAGCTCGCGCGGTTCGGGTGTTTGCGACCTCGGGAATACGCTCGGCAAGATCGAGCATGTTCAGCGTACCGGTGAGCGCGTACAACAGCCCGATCCCAATCAGAATGAAGGTGGCGCCAATCGTTCCCATGATCAGATACTGGAAAGCCGCGGTCAGTGATCGCCGGTCATTTCCCATCGCGATAAGGACATAGCTCGATAGCGAAGAGATCTCGAGGAAAACAAACAGATTAAAGGCATCTCCCGTAATCGCGATGCCCAGAAGGCCGGTTAGGCACAAAAGCCAAGCGGTATAGAAGATGCCTTGGTTATGCGCCTCGATCTCACTTGCGACACTCACGCGGGCAAACACTGAAACAATTGTGCTGATTGTGGAGACAATCATCAGCACGTAGGCATTCACGAGATCAATTCGGTAGGCAATGCCAAAAGGTGCGGCCCAACCCCCAAAGGTATAGTCAATGACGCCTTGGTCCAGTACCTGAGCCAGGATCAATCCGGAAATCAACATGGCGGTTGCGCTGGTGACAACGGTCAGCAGCCAGGTGGCAAGCGGTCGGTACAGCAGCAGGCACAGCGGTGCCGCGATGAGCGGTATGACAACCTGTAAGGCGGGCAACTGCGTGATGATCACATCGACTCATCCTGATCGTGGATTTCATCTTCCTCGACCGTGTCGTACGCTTCACGAATTCGGACCACGAGCGCGAGACCCAGTGAGGTGGTCGCCACGCCAACAACGATTGCGGTCAATATCAGCACATGGGGAAGCGGATTCGAGTAATTGCTGATACCCGCTTGTAAGATGGGTGCGTGGCCGTCTGCTATTTTGCCAAGACTGATGTAAAGAATAAAAACGGATGCTTGAAACAAATTTAATCCAATTATTTTTTTAACCAAATTGCCGCTTGCAATCACCACATAAAATCCGGTCATCATCAGCAGAATCACGATCCAGTAGTTGTAGAGTCCTGCAATTGTCATGGATCATTTCTCCCGGCAAAGCCCAGAAAGACTGTGATCATGACGGCGCCTACCGTGATGCCCACGCCAAGCTCCACGAGAAAGATGCCGAGATGTTGGCCGGCAACAGGATCCTGACTCAGCGCGTTGTAGGCGAGGAAGTCGGCTTCCATTAGTAGGGTCGTGACGCCAACGCCGGCGTAAAGGACGAGTCCGAGTGCGATAAAAATTCGCAAAATATGGGGCGGTACCGCGCTTCGAAGTGCTTCTGTGCCAAAAACAAGACCATAAAGAATAAAGCCCGCGGCAAAAATAACGCCCGCCTGAAATCCGCCGCCCGGACCATAATCACCATGAAACTGCACGTATAGCGCGAACAACAGAATCATCGGGATAATGATCTTGGCAACGATCCGAAGGACGGGATTGTCATTCATCTGGCGCCACCCTCATGCCCGGGACGTTTTCGTCTTCGAAGCCCAAGCAGTCCGAGCACCCCGATGCCGGCGGTAAAAATGACCGCAAGCTCTCCAAGCGTGTCGTAGCCCCGATAGCTTGCCAGAATGCTGGTGACCACATTTGGAATCCCAATTTGATCGGGGGATTCATTGAGGAAATAGGGTCCAAGATGCTGATGGACGGGCGCCGTGGGATCTGTAAAGCGCGGCATATCCAGCGTGCCATATACCAATGCGGCGCCGGTAATGATGACAACGATTAAAGGCAGGATTGGTCGATGGCTCACCTTGCGGGCCCGACGGCCAACCAGACCGATGGTGCCTAACATCAGCACGGTTGAGATACCGACGCCAACGGCCGCCTCGGTGAATGCGACATCAATGGCATCCAACACCACAAACATGATTGTCGCGAGCAGGCTGTAGATGCCAAACATCATCGTCACGGCAAAAAGATCATTCAGGCGGACTGCCGCGAGTGCCGTGACCGCCAGCAGCGCCAGAATGACAACATTAACGACTTCGATCAGCACCTAGCTTTCCTCTTTTTCGAGCCACGGTTTCCGGATACCGTGCACAGCGGCTCTGGCCAGTGCGTGAGAGGCCGAAGGATTTAAAAGCGCCATCAAGATGAGTAACGCGAGCAGTTTTCCAGTCAGTAAGCTCCAGCCCGCAGTAATGGCCAGGCCCAGAAGAATGGCACCGGCCCCGAGGGTGTCGGTAATGCTCGCTCCATGAATTCGGGTGAGGATGTCCGGTAATCTGAGAAGACCGGTGGCACCAATCAGGACAAAAAACGCACCGATAATAAGTAGCGCGCCGCCCAGTATGTCGATTGCGGTGCTCAAGGTTGATCTCCTTCCGTGCGCGACCGGGATTGGCCTAGGTCACCAAATTCCGAAACCTTCAAAACCGCAACGGTGCCAATAAAACCAATCAGGACATACATCAGCGCAATGTCGATATAAAGACTCGGATCGCCCATCAAAAATCCGAGCACCACAATCACCAGTATGGTTTTTGTGCCCAATGCGTTGGATGCCAAAATACGATCGTAGACCGTCGGGCCTTTAATCGCGCGGATCAATGCAGCCGTCATGCCGACAAGCAATGTGGCAAGAACGATTGTTAGGATCACCGAACGCCTTCCATTTTGCGAACTTTTTTGGCCATTAGGCCGCTCTTTAAATTTTCGGCCGATTCACGGGTTAGGGCGTGGACTTCGATCTGGTCTTTGCCCACATCGAGCGAGATTGTGCCTGGCGTTAGCGTAATCGAGTTGGCATAACTCACGCTGTTGAGGGCATCCGTTTGCTGAGTATCGATGTGAATGATCGTCGGGCTGATCGGAAGTTTAGGGCTTAACACTCGACGGGCCACGTGCAGGCTCGATTGAATAATTTGCCCGATTAGCCAGGGTGTGTAGCGAATCAAGCCGGGAAGCAGATGCACCGGCACACTTTCTGTATCGACTATTTTCAGCCGAATGCCGCAGAGTACCGTGATCACAACAGACGCGATCCCAAGGGACAACAGAAAAAATGACCAATGTCCGGATAGGAGTATCCAGCTGCCTGCGAGGACGATCACGAGAGTCAAAGGTGCTTTCAAAGGTTATGCTCGCGGAATAAAAACGGATCAATTAAAACGACAGCAAGAGCATATATGAGTCGTGTTCAACTGTAAAAATTTATAGCCATTACAGACATTGTGGTTATGCATCGAGCGCGTTCACTCTTCGGTTAGCCCGGGCCTCCCGCCGGCGTCGTACATTCATTTCACGAAGTGTTTTTTCAACATAGCTGATATGCGAATCGGAAGCGGCCTTTGCCGCTTTTGGATCACCATCGATGATGGCATTCATCAAATGATAATGCTGATCACGCAGATGTTTGAAATTCTCGGGTCGTTTATAAAGGTTTTCAAGGTTGTAGTGAATACTTCGGCGTAACAGTGAAAACAGGCTGCGCATGACGTGAACCAGCACCACGTTGTGCGAGGCCTCTCCAATCGCGAGATGGAAATCGGCATCTGCCTTGGCCTCAATGACCGCATCCCCTTCGCCATGCGAGACAATCATCCGCTTATAGGCGGTCCGTAACATTTCAATGTCAGGTTCAGTTCGTCGCGCAGCTGCATGGTATGCCGCCATCGATTCAATGGCGTGACGAAGTTCCATGACGTCTTCTTGCGCATCTGCTGACGCACTGATTAACTCGAGCAGGGGATTTTCAAGCGCGGGATTAAGGCTTTCTGTGACCTCGGTAGCACCCCCTCTGCGGGTATTCAGGAGGCCTCGCGCGGAAAGGATCTGAAGACCTTCACGAAGTGACGGGCGCGATACGCCGAGTTGGGCTGCAAATGTCCGTTCGGCAGGCAATCGATCGCCCGGTTTTAGCGCTCCTTCGAGTATCAGTTCCTCGACCTGCCGTACGACGGAATCACTGACTCGCTCTCGATTCATATTTTGGTAACCTGGTAAGACCAACTAGCCAAAATTTAACACTGTGGCCAATTGATGAAAACCTTTGAACGCCGGTTTTAGGTCGACCGGTCACGAGAAGAGACTCCGGAGGCCCCGAAAGCCATCGATAAAAAGGAGTGCATATCCTCCGGTCGTTCGCTTTCGTTGATAGATAACGCAGATTCGACCGTTTTTAGCAGGGTGTAGGGGTAGTCCTTTGCCCGGGTGACCGTTATTTTTTCGAGGGATTCACCCTTTTTGCGTTTAAGCGCTGGCGTGGGGGGTGTTCCGGTAATGCAGTTGTAAATAGTTGCGGATAAGCCGTAGATATCCGTCCAGACCCCAAGTTGACCATCGAGATACTGCTCAGGAGGCGCAAAGCCGTGGGTCAGGGTCTGAAAATCACCGAATGGTTTATCGCTGTCGAGCGTTTGGGCGGCGCCAAAATCAAGCAGCAGGGGCTGTCCGCTGGTCCTCAGCAGCACATTGGCCGGCTTGACGTCTAAATGCACGATGCCGAGCTGGTGCATCTGCTGGAGACCATTTCCAATCGGGGGGAACACGCGTTGCAAAAGATCCCAATCGAGATTGCCGCCCATTTTTGAGATGAACCAGCGTAGGTCTCGCCCTTCTTCATGATTCATGACCATATACAGCGTGTTGTTGGCCTCAAAGTATTCGTTTACGCCAATCAGATTCGAATGTCGTATCTTGCTCATTCGCTCAGCCTCTGATTTGAAACGCTCAAGACCGTGTCGGAAAGAGGATTCTGCGAGTGCTGTGTTCGGACTCAGCGAGCCATCCGAGTGGCGATAAACAATATCCTGGGGACAAAATTCTTTGATCACGAACTTGTCCCGACTTAACTCACTGCTGGCGAGATAAACCAGACTGAAGCCACCACCCCCCAGCACTTCGCCGAGCGTATAGCCTCTCAGGATAAATCCGGGTTGCAGGGGGAGTCTGCTTGCCATGTTTCCAAGTAACGGGTTCTGCTAATCAGAATTAAACTGCGTCGATCATACAGTAATCTTTCGTTATTTCTGGCCTGGAATTAATTTGGCGCGACATAACTTCTTTCCCGCTTAATCGAAATTATGGTTGAAGAAAAACCGTCATAACGCATGAAACACGGTTTACCGCCGGGGCAGTCGGTGTCGTTATCACCGTCGATAACCGGTTGTCATAATTCGTTGGCCGATGTTGTTTGATAATAGAATACGGTTTTACGTTTCAGGGCGATTCACAGAGCAGCGTGATGAAGACACGTGGCTCGTTGGTTAATTATTCGGAGGTTTTAAGTTGCCCAACAGTATGACGGCCTTTGCCAGAGGTGCAGCCCAATCCCTTTTTGGTGATCTCACCTGGGAGATGCGCTCGGTCAATCATCGATACCGGGAGGTGGCGCTTCGCCTGCCGGAGGAACTGCGCTTCGCCGAAACCGGCTTTAGAGAGCGGATCTCCGGATCGTTAAGCCGGGGTCGAATTGATGCGACGTTACGTTATCAGCCTGTGCCTGCCGTTCAGGGCGATCCGGAAATTGATACCCAATTAATCGACAGGATCTCGGAATGGTCAGATCAGGTCCGGGCGACGATGCCGGATGCGCAGCCGCTTCGGGTGTCAGAGATCCTGAAATGGCCCGGCGTGATGTCGACACCTGCCGTCGACGACGATGCGCTGGCCACTGCGGCTGGCGATTTATTGGGTGAAGTGTTGACCGGGTTAATGACTTCGCGCGCTCGGGAAGGTGAGGGCCTGTCGCGCATTCTCAACGAGCGTTTGACTGCAGCCCGGGAGATTCTTTCGGCTTTCGAGATTCAGATGCCAGAGATCGAGCAGGTCCAGCGCGATCGGATGACCCAGCGCCTTACTGACGTCATTACGCAGGTAGACGCAGAAAGGATTGAACAGGAAGTTGTCGTTTTACTTGCCCGAAGCGAAGTCTCAGAAGAGATTGACCGGTTAAAACTTCATTTCGACGACGTTGAGCGAACACTCAACAAACCCGAACCAATGGGTCGACGTCTTGATTTTTTAATGCAGGAATTAAATCGCGAAGCCAACACCCTGGGCTCGAAATCCAGTCATCCCGAGCAAACGAATGCGTCGGTTAACCTGAAAGTCGTGATCGAGCAGATGCGCGAACAGGTTCAGAACATCGAATAAGTGGACGATGGAGCGCGTGAGCCATCAGGCACAGGTCTTTATTCTTTCGGCCCCTTCGGGGGGCGGTAAAAGCAGTCTCGCCCGCGCGTTAGCCGAAAATTGCGATCGTGTGATGACCTCGGTTTCCCATACCACCCGCAATATCCGGCCGGGAGAAACAGACGGTGTGGATTACAACTTTGTTGATGTGGATACCTTTGAACGCATGATCGGCGCCGGCGAATTTGTTGAGTACGCGAATGTCTTCGGGCAATATTACGGCACGTCGCGAGAGGCGATTGTTGGCAATCTTGCGGCAGGCAAAAGCGTGGTCTTGGATATTGACTGGCAAGGGGCGCGCCAGGTCCGAGACGCGTTTGAAGATGCGGTGAGTATCTATATCCTGCCGCCCTCTCTCGAGGTGCTCGCCGAGCGGTTATCCGCGAGAGGGCGTGAAGATGACAAACAACTTCAAGAGCGACTCTCAAAGGCCTCGAGCGAGATGAGCCATTTTAATGAATACGATTATTTGATGATTAATACTCATTTTGAAGACGCGCTTTTGGAGCTTGAGAACTTGGTTCTAAACGGAAAATGCCCGACTTCTGCCGATAATTTTGACGTTGGGGGTCTTGTGTAAACCCGAAAAATCGTTAGACTAAAAAAAGTTGACGCAGCAAACCTTTAGGCATGCTTTCAAGAAACGTATCCTAAACAATGTTGTAAGTCGTGGTTAGCCCCCGATCCGCGCCAGGGTCGTTCCGGGCAAGGGTATTTCTGGAGAATTTCGGATGGCAAGAATTACAGTCGAGGATTGTCTCGATAATGTTGAAAATCGTTTTGAGCTGGTATTGGTTGCGGCCCGGCGCGCGCGCCAGTTGCATCTTGGACATGACCCGCTGGTTCCTGAAAATCGGGATAAGCATACGGTCATTGCACTTCGTGAAATCGCCGAGGGGTTTGTGACTCGAGATATCCTGAAGGAAGCGGAAGTTGATCCCCGTGAAGAGCTCGAGGAAGTCTTTGGAACAGCCGAGGGCTCGGGAGAGTCGACGGAAGGGGCATCCGGTGAGGCAGCGACCCCAGAAGCCGCTAGCGGTGACGGGGAAGAAGTTGCGATCTCAGCTGATGAACTGGCAGAACTCGCGGCACTGGCTGATATGATTGAGGCGGCGCCTCTAGAGCAGACGTCTGACGCGCAAAGCGAAGAGGATACCCAGAATGCCGATGACGCCGGCGACGACGGAGAGGAAAAACCCGCGCAGTGAAAAACAGCAGTCGGCGCCCGGTGATGCCGGGGATCGACTGCTTATCGGCGATCTGCTTGACGCGCTAAAGGAGTATCTGGGCGACGAGGAAACCAGCGCTGTTTATGCGGCTTACCTTTTTGGCGCTAAGGTCCATAAGGGTCAGCGCCGTCGCAGTGGTGAAGCCTATATTTTTCATCCTGTTTCGGTGGCCGCGATTCTCGCGGAGATGCGTCTGGACAGCCGCAGCATTATTGCGGCACTTCTCCACGATGTTATTGAAGATACTCCGACTGCAAAAGAAGACCTGCAGTCCCGTTTCGGTGAAGATGTTGCCCGACTGGTCGATGGTGTTAGTAAAATTGATCAAATCGAGTTTGATTCCAAAGAGCACGCCGAAGCCGAAAACTTTCGCAAAATGCTGTTGGCGATGGCGAAGGATATTCGGGTTATTCTGATCAAACTGGCGGATCGCTTGCACAATATGCGCACGCTAGACGCGCTGGGCGTTGATAAGCAAAAACGCATCGCAGCCCAAACCCTTGAGATCTATGCCCCGATTGCCAATCGTCTCGGGATGCGCAATTGGACTCAGGAGCTTGAAGATCTCAGCTTTCGTCACCTCTACCCAAAGCGCTTTGATGCGATTTTTAAAGAGCTTGAAAAGCGTCGTGGTAACCACCGCGCGGTTATCGAAAAGACCGTTTCAAAGCTGAAAGCGGAGCTGGATGATTCGGAAATAGAGCATTCGGTAGACGGGCGGGAAAAAAATATCTACAGCGTGTATCGCAAGATGCGCTCCCGCCAAGTGTCGATGTCAGAAATGCGCGACATTTTTGCTATTCGCATCATCGTACGGACGGTCGAAGACTGCTATCGCGCCCTGGGTGTGATTCACAATACCTACAAGCCTGTGCCGGGAAAATTCAAGGATTACATCGCGATTCCCAAAGCCAACGGCTATCAGTCTTTGCATACGTTATTGTTCGGAACGTTCGGCCAAAGTATTGAGGTGCAGATCCGAACCACTGAGATGCACCGGATCGCAGAAAACGGTGTGGCCTCCCATTGGCGATATAAAACAGGTGAGACCAGAAAAGGGGCTGCGGTCCCGTCACATCACTGGCTCATGGACTTACTCGATACGCAGGAGCAAGCCGGCAATCCGGCGGAATTCCTCGAGCATTTGAAAATCGATCTTTATCCTGACGAGGTCTATGTGTTCACGCCGCATGGCGATATTAAAAAAATGCCCAAAGGGTCGAGCGCGATCGATTTTGCGTATGCGGTGCATTCCGATATTGGTAATCGCTGTATTGGCGCAAAGGTCAATAACGAGCCGGTGCCGTTGCATCACAATATCGCCAACGGCGATCACGTCGAGATTCTGACTGCCCGCTCGGCGAGTCCGACGCCGCTTTGGCTTAACTACGCCGTGACCGCAAAAGCCCGGGCGGCGATCCGTGATTTTCTGAAGCATCAGCAACAAGAAGACGCCAGCAAGCTCGGCAAACAGCTACTGGAGCGCGCATTAAAGACCGTGGGCCTTAAAACCCGCCTTCGGACCGATCAGAAAATTCACCTGCTCAAGCGCATCGGGCTTGAAGACTGGAATGAACTGCTGACCGATATTGGCATCGGCCGTCGCTTGCCGATGGTCGTCGCGCGGCAGTTGTCGCCGGATTCTGCCGGAGAACAAGTCGCACGGAGCGAGCCGTTGCCGATTCGGGGCGTTGAGGGCATGAGCGTGTCCTACGCGCGATGCTGCCGGCCAATTCCGGGTGATGGAATCATCGGGATTTTTTCGAGAGGTCGGGGGATCGTGATCCATCGACCCTCCTGCCCCAATGCAAAAGAGCACAGCAAAAAGCCCGATGCCTGGATTGGCGTCGAATGGTCAGATGACATTAAAAACACCTTTGAAGCGGATATTCGTCTCGAGGTTGTTAATCGACGTGGCGTATTCGCCACCCTTGCATCGGTCATCGCTGAAGAAAATTCAAATATTAATCATGTGCTGGTGACGGCGAGAGACGACCGTAATTCGGCAATTCGTTTTACCATTGAAGTGACGGATCGAAAACATCTGGCAAACGTGATCCGGCGACTGCGCGCGCGGCGCTCGGTGATTCGTGTGTCCAGAACCCGTGGCTAACCATTTTATTTTTTGAGGAGTTTTTATGAGCAATAAACAAGCAATCCAAACGGATCAGGCGCCCGCGCCCATCGGACCTTACTCACAGGCGGTCAAGGTCGGTGAGACGATCTACCTATCGGGGCAGATCCCGCTCGATCCGGCGACAGGCGAGCTTATTGATGGCGATATCGACGCGATGTCCCGCCGTATTTTTGAGAGTCTTTCTGCGGTGATGCAGACCGCCGGCGGATCGCTTGCGAACGTCGTGAAGCTCACGATTTACCTAATTGATTTAAACGATTTTGCCGCGGTCAACGCCGTGATGGCCGAGTATTTTGATGCGCCGTATCCGTCCCGTGCGACCGTTGCGATTGCCGCGTTGCCCAAAGGCTCACCGGTTGAGGTCGAAGCGATCGCGCATCTGTAGGGCACTGCCCCCAGATTCAATAATCGAGTTTGATCATGGTGGACACCAGCGAGGCCCGCGTGAGTGCCTTAAAAGGCGTTGGCCCCCAACTTGAGGGCAAGCTCGCCGGTCTCGGCGTGTATTCGGTTATTGATCTGTTGTTTCATCTGCCGATTCGTTATCAGGATCGCACCACCACACTCGCCATCGGCGAGCTACGATCCGGCAGTGAAGTCCTGATCTCGGGCCGAATCGAAGCCAGCGGCGTGCAGTTTGGTCGCCGGCGCAGTTTGATCACGGTCATCTCGGATGACACCGGGCGGTTGACCGTGCGCCAGTTTCATTTCAACGCATCGCAGCGTCGTGGCCTTAAACGCGGGGCGTTTATTCAATGCTACGGCGAGGTGCGATCAGGGCCCACAGGGCTTGAGATGGTGCACCCCGAGTACCGGCTGATTGAAGGGCCGGATGCCGTCGAGGTGGAAACCACCCTCACCCCGGTCTACCCCACGACCGAAGGTATCGGCCAGCGGCGCTGGCGCGATCTCACCGGTCAGGCGCTCACCCGATGTGGCGAAGCGGTGCCCGAGCTATTGGGAGATTGGGCAGGCTTTGAGTTTAGTGATCTGCCGCTCTCGGAGGCATTGACGCAATTGCATCGACCGCCCGCGGGTGTTGACCTCCAAATCCTCAAAGCGGGTACGCACCCGGCACAGCAGCGCCTTGCCTTTGAAGAACTGCTGGCCAATCATCTTGCGGTGCGGCGGCGCCGTGAACGGCGTGATGCGTTATCCGCGCAGTCTATTCCAGCATCAACGGAGTTCTGGCCGCGCCTTCGAGACGCGCTGGGGTTCACCCTGACCAACGCCCAAAGCCGAAGCATCGACGAGATCATGCAGGATCTATCAAATCCCCACCCGTCGCTGCGTTTGCTTCAGGGCGACGTGGGGTGTGGCAAAACGATTGTGGCGGCGGCGGCCGTGCTGGCGGCGATTGAGGGAGGCCAGCAAGCCGTGGTGATGGCGCCAACGGAGCTGCTGGCCGAACAGCATCTTCGGGTATTCAGTGGCTGGTTCGAGAAGGTGGGGATTAAGCCCGTTTGGCTCAGTGGCCGGATAACCCAGCGCGAGCGTCGGGCGGTTTGCGAGCAGTTATCGAGCGGCGCGGCTCGCGTGGTGGTGGGCACGCACGCGGTCTTTCAGGATGATGTGACTTATCACAACCTCGGCCTGGTGGTGGTTGATGAACAGCATCGTTTTGGCGTGGCGCA
>JABHUE010000166.1 GCA_018672825.1 Pseudomonadota bacterium
GCTACTGGGAGTTTCTGGCTTACCATAGTTTGATGCAACGTTATTTTGACGAAGATCCTGGGTTTCTATGGGAACAAGCGCCGAGACCGCGCCTTTCAGATCTTTCTTATCAATCAGGTTACTTTGATGAAATTACGATTGAAGAGCGTTTGCAACGAACCGCTTCGTTAGATTTTGTGACGACCGAGCATGAACCCCTTTTTGATGCCGCGGATATTTTAAGAATAGGCAAAGACCTGTTCTGTCAGCACGGCCTAACGACGAACCGACGCGGCATGCAATGGCTTCAAAGGCATTTTCCAGATCATCGAATTCATGCCGTGAACTTCCCTGGGGACCCTTACCCTATTCACATTGACGCGACTTTTGTTCCCTTACGTCCGGGACTCATTATGAACAACCCAAATCGCAGGTTACCAGACGAGCAACGAGCAATATTTACGGCAAACGATTGGGAAATTGTGGATGCAGCCCAACCCTCGAATGATCGACCGCCACCGCTTTGTTACTCAAGCGTTTGGCTTTCTATGAATGTTTTAATTCTTGATCACAAAACGGTGATCGTCGAGGAGAGCGAGCACCAACAGGCAGAACAACTCGACCGACTGGGTTTTGAGGTTCTTCCGGTGGCGTTCCGTGAGGCGTATCCTTTTGGGGGCGGACTACACTGCGCGACGGCCGATGTACTTAGAGAGGGTGACTGCGGTGACTATTTTTCACGACAAGTTGGGGACACTCGAGTCTAATCAAAAAAACGTGAAATAACTTGCGACTCAGTTGCGTCCTGAATACTTCGAAATATAAAATCATTGACAGAAATGAGAAGGCTGCTTGAAGCAATTAATAGAACTGCATCGCGCTCGAATAAACTCGTTACTATTTTGAGTGACCTATTTTGGAGTAGTCAACGGGAGCGCATTGAGAGAACAGAGAGCAGCGTCAGGCTCGCAAGGATGATTGCTCCCCCAATCAGTGTCTGAATGCTTGGGACTTCGCCTAAAACTAGCCAGACCCAGAAGGGGGCTAGTAAAACCTCAAGTCGCATGATCAAACTGACTTCAGGAGCAGAGATATATCGAGGACTCAGGGTAATCATGCCCATGCCCACAGGGACAATAAAAAGACATAATAATAGAGTTAGCAGTAGAGACATGCCCGTTACGCTTAAGGGTGCAGCAAGTGGGGACACCAGCAAACAAACTAAAAATCCGCTCCATGCAAGCGATGGCAACATATTAACTTCGCGATGTTTTCGAATCATGACAAAACAAAATGCGAGCGCCATGCTGGCAATCAAAGCTGAAAGATCACCCGCGAGTCGATTGGTCTCAAGACTGCCAAGAAAAACAGAACCTAGCCCAACCGTGATCGCGGTTGCGGCGAGCCACGTTCGTGAGGCGGTCGCCTCCCTGAACAGCACGTAACTCAGAATCGCTGCGAGAAGCGGAGAGATGCTCATGATAACGAGGGCGTTAGATACGGCTGTATTCATGATCGCAAAAACAAATGCCAGCGCGCTGACTGCAAACCCGACAGCAACCGCTACCCCATGTTTCCCGATAAAAATTATTTCGCGATATCTGATTTTTTTATCGATGAGTAAAGTCATGCAAATGAGTCCAATAGCGGACAAACCGCCTCGCCAGAATACTAACGTCCACACGTCAGCATTAATTAAGCGCAACAGCAGGCTGTCTGGACTCAACAGCGTGATCCCGACTAGAGAAAGTGCCACGCCTTTAGTGCGGGTCTTCAAATGAGTAATCATTTATCTCGGTAGGCTGGTTTAGGGTGGTCGATGGGGCTTGAAATCTAAGTATGTGTCTCAACAGGCTTTAGGGATAGTCTGCCGGGACTTTTTGAATTGACCATTTCGTTGTTGCCTCGTCCCAAAACTCCTCGACAGTCTGGACGTGAGGAGTGATATCTTGCTGGCCTAAAAATCGCCATGCGGCTATTAAAGCGGTCAAAGGGGTGTCGGGATTGACTGGGAAAGCGCGGTCAGATTTGCTGAGTTTCTTGCCACTTTTATTAATAACTAAAGGAGTATGTGCGAAGTCCAAAGTCGGATAGCCAAGCAATCCACCTAGGTAGATCTGTTTGCAAGTTGACATTAGAAGGTCAGCGCCTCGAACGACATGAGAGACTTGATCAAGATAGTCATCAACAACCACCGCAAGTTGATAGGCGGTAATTTTATCGGCTCGACGAATAATAAAATCACCAGATAAAGTCTCCAGGTTTTGCTCAAAGTGACCAAAGACACGGTCCGAAAAATAGATCCTTTCAGAATTTGTTCTGATTCGTATGGCACGACTAGAGTTTTCTTTATGACCTTGATCACGACAGGTGCCCGGATAAATCATGCCATCGACCCCGCTCGCTGCGATTTTTGAGATCTCTTTCCGTGAGCAAGCGCAAATATAGACAGCGTTTCGATCTTTTAATTCTTGGATCACCTGTTCATATTGAGAGATCCGTTCTGACTGCCATTGAATTGAATTATTCCATTTAAAGCCGAACGCGTTTAAGGTGTGAATGATTGATTCGGCGGCACCGGATTTTGTCCGCGGTTGATCAATATCATCAATGCGTAGTATCCACTGCCCGAAATGTTGTCTTGCATCAACGTAACTGGCAATGGCCGACACGAGAGAGCCAAAATGCAAACCACCTGAAGGGGAGGGCGCAAATCGCCCGATATATTGATTATTTGATCGCCGCAAAAGAGGAGTCTCAGTCGGAAATTTTGTGTGAGTTTGTGATGAGCTTTACGTAGATGCTGAGAGTTATGGTTTAATTAAGAGCAATTTAATACCGCGTAAAGGCAAAAACTGCAATGAGAATCAGAAAGAGTGGGTTAGAGCGATTTCGGTTTGTATTTATTATGCTGTTTATTATCTTTAATGGCATAAAGAGTGTGTCAGCTGAAGACAAGGTTGTGGTTTGGAAGTCGCCAACCTGTGGATGCTGCGAGGCCTGGATCACGTATTTAGAGGGCGAAGGTTTTGATGTCGTATCGCACAATATTGAAAACGTAGTGCCGATTAAAAATCGCTTAGGACTGAAAGATCCTGCACTTTATTCATGTCATACCGCGGTTGTATCGGGTTATGTCATTGAAGGCCATGTTCCAGCGATGGACATTAGGCGATTGTTAAACGAGCGGCCGGATATTTTAGGCTTGACTGCACCAGGGATGCCTCAGCTGTCCCCCGGGATGGCAAGTATTATCCCGAAGAATTACGACGTGTTGAGTTTTAACGAAGCCCAGCAGGTAGAAATTTATTCGCGCTATTGAAATAAAATCAATATCTATCGCCCTCGAGTTTGAGCCGAAATTAATTCAGCAACGGACAGGATGAAAATTCTAATGGGTCCGAGTGGTTAGCCACCGACTTTTTTCTAACTGATGCCGAAGCGGAGTTTGTACCTGTTTTGGGGCTTTATTGATATAGCGCCGAGCCTCATCAATCCCGACTTGATTTAGAGTGTCGAGATGTTGGATTGCATTTTTGACAGTAAATACATTTCCCGTGAATTCTTCAAAGTTCCGTTTTCCATCGGTCCAAATGGCAGCGTCATACCGGCTCTTGTCGATCCAATCTCTCAGAGCGTCATGAGTTCGCTCATCCCAACAAAAATAGTCGTGGGTGTTGCGATGAATAAAGCCAATATTTGATTTATCTGTTCTTTCGCGTGCCGCTAGATCAGAGATCGCTGACGCTAATTTCGTTTGTGAGCTGTCAATGATGCAAGTGGGGCAGGGTTGTCCATCCTTATGGTCGATTACCAGCGCGAGCGCGAGTTGACGCTTTTTTGAAATGAGCGAAAACTCAAGGGGTAGTGTAGGGCCCGCGTACATTTTCCAGCCACCGCAGACTTTGGGCGCTAGATCGTCTAAATCCCAGATTAATGATCCAAATCCGATGATGGCAATTTTGCTCATTAGAGGTTCGATAGCGGACAATAGGCAGAAGTTGGTTCACGGAGTCTTGACATTTACAGATGATACTTGAAGAAGTATTAATCAAACGACGACACACCCATGCGCAATCGTTTTACATTCTCTTTTTCCGATCTTCCCAGTTCGCTCCCGATATTCCCACTCTCAGGGGCGGTCCTTTTGCCCAACGGCCAGTTGCCGCTCAATATTTTTGAAGATCGGTATCTAAGCATGATCAACGATGCGCTGTCGAATTCGCGGCTTGTGGGAATGGTGCAACCGAAGAACAATGCAGATAAAACTCACGATGAATTGTATGCGACCGGGTGTGCCGGACGGATTGTGAGTTTCAGCGAAACGCGTGACGACCGATATCTGATCATTCTGGCCGGCGTTTGCCGTTTTGACATTAAAGAAGAGATCGAATGCGCTAAGGGTTATCGTCGGGCCGAGGTTGTCTGGGATCGCTTCAGCGATGATTTGGGCGATGATGACACTGATTTGGATTCTTCAGATTTAATCGAGTCAGCCAGACGGTATACCGAGCAGAGAAAACTGTCTGTAGATTGGAGCGCTCTGGATCATCTAGAGCCTCGTGAACTCGTCGATACGCTAGCGTGTAGCCTTCCGTTTTCTCCACAAGACAAGCAAGGTCTCGTCGAGACTGTAGTGATTCGTGACCGCGTGCAGTTGTTGACTGCCCTGTGCGAATTCGGCGCCGTGGAGGCTAATGAGGGTTCGTCAGTGGCTCATTAGTCGCGAATACTGGCTGAACGATTGGTTAGATATAGACCTCGACGTTGCCGTTTCGAACCCGCGTGGGATAGCATTTCAGACTGGTTTCTGCCGGCTCTTCTAACGCCCGACCATCTCTGACACAAAAGCGGCTACCGTGCAGGGGACACTTAACGAGATCGCCCCTCAGGGATCCCGTTGATAACGAGGCATCTTCGTGCGTGCAGGTATCATCAACGGCGAAGATTTGGTTATCAATGTTCGCCAGTAAGATCCGATTCGCTTTCCGATCGAAACGTTTCATGGAGCTAGGCGGTACGTCTCTTAACTCGCACGTAATAATCCACCGATCATCGCTTTCGAAAGGCGGTTTAGATTCCATCGTTTCTTCCTCTGCCGGGTTCGGCTAAGACATTACCTTGTTCAGACGCAGATTCGGGGTTGAACCACGCGAGTTGATCATGCAGCTGCACCACGCTACCGACAATCAAAAGTGTGGGTGGCGAGACATCATTACGTTTAACTGTATCAACCAGACTTTCAAGCGTAGCAATAATGACTTTCTGGTTGATGGTGGTCCCTTGTTGAATGAGGGCAACTGGTGTTGTAGAGATCATGCCGTGCGCGATCAATTGTGAGCAAATCGACGCAAGGCCTGTTAGACCCATATAGATAACGACGGTCTGCCCCGGTTGGCAAAGCGCTTCCCAGTTCAAGTCGACCGAACCATCCTTTAGATGACCGGTCACAAATAAGCAGGACTGCGCATGGTCTCGATGGGTGAGCGGAATACCCGCATAAGAGGCGCAACCAGTCGCTGCAGTGACGCCTGGGATTACCTGAAAAGGAATGTTTTCATCGACAAGACCCTCAATCTCCTCGCCGCCTCGACCAAAGATAAACGGATCGCCGCCTTTCAGTCTGAGAACGCGCTTACCTTCTTTTGCGAGGCTAAGAAGTAGTTTGTTGATGTCGCCCTGCGATACGACGTGATTAGATTTTTCTTTTCCAACGTATATGCGTTCAGCGTCCCGCCTAACGAGATCCACAATTGCAGGTGCGACTAATCGATCATAAAGAACAACATCGGCTCGCTGCATCAGACGAAGCGCCCGAAAAGTCAAAAGATCAGGATCTCCCGGACCTGCCCCAACTAGATAAACTTCGCCACGCTCAAAATTATGATCATTAGTCGAGTCGATCATTTTTTCAAGTTCAAGTTGAGCAGAATGGTTTTTTCCAGCAAAGACCAGCTCGGCGACACGACCCTGAAAAACTTCTTCCCAAAATCCGCGACGAGAGTCAATTTTTCCGAGCGCTGTTTTGACTCGATCGCGATAGTCGCGCGCAAGACTGGCGAGCTGACCATAGGCGGCAGGAATCAGCGTTTCAAGACGAGCTTTCAGCATTCGAGCAAGAACAGGAGAGGCGCCGCCCGTTCCGATACAAATGATAACGGGAGACCGATCAACAATTGACGGCACGGTAAAAGTGCACAGATCCGGCTGGTCGACTA
>JABHUE010000055.1 GCA_018672825.1 Pseudomonadota bacterium
CCTTTATTTTTATGATCACCGCGCGTCAGAATTGGCAAGATCCTTAAAACCTTCTCCTCGTGGTGAGCTAGAAATAACCGATCTTAATCGACTGTATCTGGAAGAGGGGACATTAAGCGTAGAACTGCTTGGGCGCGGGACAGCGTGGCTTGATACGGGGACGCATGAGTCGCTTCTCCAGGCATCGGTGTTCATTGAGACGCTCGAAAACCGGCAAGGAATGAAAATCTGTTGTCCCGAGGAGATCGCATTCCGGATGGGTTATATTGATATAGAGTCTCTCGGTCGCTTGGCCCACGCAATGGGTAAAAGCACTTATGGCGCTTATCTCAATGCATTGGTCGAAGAGCACACGGGTTAAGTGCAGTGCGTATGCTGATCGCAATTTTGACTGGGCGGCCAGATTGAAATTTGAAACACACAAAGCTCCGCCTAGCTACGTAATCGGTAGTGTATTAAGCAACCGGTTTGTTGTCGGTCAGTTGTCCAAACGCGGTATTTATGGACGGTATCGCGGAACGCTGCTTGGGCTTGTTTGGTCGTTTATCACCCCGCTACTCATGCTCGGGATTTATACGTTTGTCTTTGGGTCAATCCTGCAGATCAAATGGCCAGATCAGGGTGGCGGGAGCCTCGAGTTTGCCGCAATTCTCTTTTCTGGCATGCTGATCCATTCGCTTTTTGCCGAGTGTTTAACTCAAGCGCCGACTTTGATTCTGGCGAACCCTCAATACGTAAAAAAAATGATTTTCCCGCTTGAGTCGCTGGTCTGGGTAACGCTTGCTACCGCCGTTTTTCAAGCAGTGATTAGCGTCGTCATTCTTGTTTTCTATTTACTCCTTGTGGGGCGCGACGTCAGCTGGACTGTACTCCTGTTTCCGATTCCGCTTGCGGGTCTTTGCTTATTCTGCATCGGTGTTGGCTGGCTCGTCTCGGCTATCGGGGTGTTTGTTAAGGACATCGCCCAAGTGACCGGCCTTTTAAGTACCGTTCTTTTTTTTATGGCCCCTATCCTTTACCCGAAAACAGCGCTCCCCGAGCAGATTCAGACGTTCTTGTATCTGAATCCAATTACGTTTCCGATTGAGCAATTTCGCGTCCTGGTTCTTTGGGGGCAGACGCCGGACTGGATTGGACTAGGGCTCTATTTTAGTGCGGCCTTTGTTTTTGCATGGGCGACACTTGCCTGGTTCCAAAAGGTGCGAACCGGATTTGCCGATGTCCTCTGATTTTCCAATTGAACTTTCTGATATTGGAAAGACCTACAAAATTTATCATCGACCAATCGATCGAATCAGGGAGATGTATTCTCTTCGAAGGCGGGTCTATCACGCGGCTTTTCAAGCATTAGCGGATGTTAATCTGGCGATTCCTAAAGGGCAGACCGTCGGTATCATTGGACCGAACGGCTCAGGGAAATCAACCCTTCTTGAGATTATTTGTGGAACTTTGACGCCAACACGGGGGACAAAAAAAGTACAGGGTCGGATTTCGGCATTGCTTGAACTCGGTGCGGGTTTTAATCCAGCGTTTTCTGGGCGGGAGAATGTGTATCTCAATGCGTCACTGATTGGCATATCAAAAGAGGAAATTGACGCTCGTTTCGATCAAATCGTCGAATTTTCGGGCATCTCTGATTTTATAGAGCATCCCGTTAGCACCTATTCCAGTGGGATGTATGTGAGACTGGCCTTTGCGGTTGCGATCAATACCGACCCTGATATTTTGATTGTAGATGAAGCATTAGCGGTCGGTGATATTCGATTTCAAAGAAAATGCTATCGTCGATTTGCAGAATTGCAAAAAGCCGGGAAGACGATTTTGTTTGTCACACACTCCGTTGATCTCGTCCAGGCTCACTGCTCGAACGCGATTTATCTAAAAAACGGAAAAATCTCCTCTGAAGGGGATCCAAAGCACGTTATTCAAGAATATTTGGAGGATATGTTTGGCCCGCAATCTAAAGATGAACGCAATCTTGCCGCGGACTTCGAAAAATCGACACCAAACCAAGATCCAGATAATGTTTCTCAATTGGATTCCCAAGGATATTACGATAACAATCCGGATGCTGAGAGGCGGAAACGCACGAAAGATGATCTAAGCATTCCCAGCGATCGGTTTTCTGAACGTCGAAACTACAACGCTGCAGAATATCGATGGGGCGATCAGAAAGCCTTTTTTTATGACTATAGATTGGAGGACAGTGCGGGTAGCCCTAAATCATTTTTTAGTACTGGTGACCGAATACGGTTGGCAGCCAAAGTTTTTTTTACGACATCACTCGACCGCCTTATTTTTGGGTTCACAATAAAAACGGTTGATGGCCAAGTAGTCTTTGGGTCTAATAGTCGCTCCCGGGAGATCGGGTTTTTCGGTGGAGAATTAGGGCAAACCTCGATCGTAAATTTTGATTTTGTATGTTCCCTCGTTCCAGGTGAGTACTTTATCTCGATCGGTATCGCCGCGGACGATGATGATCGCGATAATATTGCGATTGATCGGCGTTATGATGTCATTTGCCTGCCGGTGGTGGGTCATGTGGGAGATTTTGGTGTTTCGGATCTCAGTTTTAATTTACATGTCGATCCAGAAATAAATTCTTAGATTAAGCGTTTATCTGTGACACCTATAGAACATGAATCAGATCGTCCGATGAAGAATAGCCAAGATTCTGTACGATCGTGGGAAATTTCTGATCAACGACTGGGAGGTGCGAGTATTGTTCGAGCGCTTGATCTTCCTGAATCATACGAACTCTTTTTTTTAAACTGGCCGCTGGATGCAGCGGCCCAAACTCTTGAAAAGACGATCAAATCTTCTCGGCTTTTTTCGACCGTTGATGAGTTGCTTGACAGTTTGAAACATCATCAAGCGTCTAACTTCACCGTTTCATCCGCACCACGCGATGAGAACAGTCTCAATAAGGGTGACTTTAAAGAGCAAGACGCCATTATCATTTTTGCAGATCTCTTTTTTGCTGCCCAATCGCATCGCGAGATCTTCTTCACGGAGATCCTTCCGATCATATTAACGAAAGGCGGTCTGGTTATCACCCGTCGAGATTGGGATAAATCATCTGAGTTAGATGGCTCTACAGATCTTATCGCTGACAATGTTGATAGATCAATACAAACAGAAAGAGTGCTGGCATTTCCATCTATCGAGGATCCGAGTTTTCTGTTTCGTGAAGAGTTCCTATATGAGAAGGAGGATGCGTGGAGGGGGGTCGCTGAATTTCTCGACGAGACTGGAAGGCCAAGAGAGTTTGGCTCGTCGCCGATACCAGAGTTATGGCCATTGTTTCGTACTGGGAACCAATTTCCAACGCAAAACGCGCCGAATTTTTCAGTTTTTTATGACAAAAGTTGCTTTCCTAAATCACCAGTTAGTATTGATTTTCTAAAAATTTCAGCTGGAGAGAGAAAACCGCAATTCTGGATTGAAACCAAAAAACCTCGAGGTCAAGATGAAATAATTAGGCGCGCGTTGTACAGGACTCGGACTACCTGTGACTCCGTTGAAACTGAAAGCCCCATGACTTTCAGGCACACTCCATCTAATGAACCGTATCGAAGCGGTCAGACACTTGCGGCCCTCTGGCTGTCAGCACTAGCGCCGAACGGATCTCTCAATCAGTTGAGAGGGTATTTTTTTGATTATTATTCGTTCCTGAAGCAAAACGTTGGCGATTCTGACTTCAATAATTTTGATCTGATTCCCGACAATCTCATGTTAGACCGTGACGGGACGATTAATCCAATCGATCAAGAATGGGAAATAGCGGATTCGTCTTTTACGCCTGACGTCGCTTTTTGTAGAGGTTTGTTTTATTTCCTCCTTCGATTCTCCAGGCGTTTGGACATAGTTGATCTAGCCAGACAGTTTGGCCCCTGTCATCGCGATTTTTTGTTCTCAGCGATTGAGTGGCTAGGGATCGATGTTGACCGGTCAGTTAACACTTTCTTCCGGATTGAAAAGGAGTTCCGGGAATCAACATTAGAGTGTTATGCGGCGGTGGAGCCCGAGAGCTTACTGTATCGCCGATTTGGAGACCCCGAGGTGACACACCTTAAATGGCTTCAGATTGAAAAATCCGAGGCGCCTTCGACCGAAGGCATGTGTCCCGCTATGAATACCTTGTTTCTTCCCGCAAATTCGGGACGAGCTGGCGCTTCGGTGAGCCTTTCCACTTTTTGTTCAGACTCTTCGGGGTGCGTTCTTTTTATTTTTTTCCCTGAGCATTTTGGCAATCCCCGTTTTGAATCGCTTCGGGCTCATTCTTCCAGTTTCTTGAATTCGGTTGATATTCTAAATTTGGTTGGGCATGAAAAAGTTATCGAGTGCTTTGAAAATTTAAATGATAAAGACCAGAAATTGTTACAACAAGACGGTGATTTTGCTTCCTCGCGAGTGGTAAAAATCGATCTCAAGTTGAACTTAATCGATCGAAAACCTGATTTATTTATTAATTGGGAAATAAAATTTTTATGGCCTGATCTGACTTATGGGCCAAACGGTGACCATGAACTGCTTTCCCGTTTATGGGGGAAAGAGCGCGCATACTCTGATGCGTGCAGCCAAATCGCGGCATTGGATCACGAGACGCTTAACCGACAATATCAAATTAATGCTCTTGAACAAAAACTAAATCAGATTCTTTCATCAAAAGCATGGCGAGTTGCTGAAATTTTACGTAAAGTAATTTTTGCGTTTAAGCCTAAGCCTACGGCGAAGCTCGATCGACCACCAACCGCAATCGAATTATTAAGTCGTCCCGCAATCGAGCCAAAATCTCAATTTAAGATCGCGCTGAATCAGAAAAGTTTTGCGCCAGTCGTTCCGGAACGATCCTCGGAGCAGCAGCCGTTGATTAGTATTGTAATGCCCGTCCATAACACTCCGAGGCCATGGTTGCGCGACGCGGTCGATTCGGTCCGTTCCCAAAGTTACCGCAATTGGGAGCTGGTGATTGTTAACGACGGGTCGACCCTCCTTGAAACTCGGGAGTACCTTGATAAATTAGACGAGCCTCGAGTTTCGATACTTAACTTAACGAGTAGTTCAGGGATTTCCGGCGCAACAAACTTTGGGATAGAAGCTTCTCGCGGCGATATCGTTGCGTTAATGGATCATGATGACATGTTGGCAAAAGATGCGCTCGCCCACGTTGTGACGGCATTCAGCCAGCAGCAGGCAGACCTTGTCTATTCTGATGAAACTGTCTTCAATGATGATATGGATTCTTTGTCATCCGGATATTTCGGATCTCCGATTCTGAAACCGGATTATTCGCCTGACTTATTGCTTTCCCATAATTATGTGACCCATTTTCTAGCGGCGCGCAAGGAGTTGATCGAAGCGGTGGGAGGCTTACGCTCCGAGTTTGATGGCGCTCAGGATTACGATCTAATTTTGCGCCTCACTGAGTTGACCGACAATATTATTCATATCGCGGAACCTCTGTATCACTGGCGGCAGTCAACGCAATCGACCAGCCTGGATACCGGTGTCAAGCCAGAGGCCCATCTCAGGGGAAAAAAAGCGTTAGCGGAAGCGTTGGCCCGGCGTGACATCAAAGGCAAAGTCCTCACGGGGAATGCACCGCACTTTTTCCGAGTTAAACATGAGATCATTTCCAACCCGTCCGTCGATATTGTTATTCCTTTTAGGGATCAACCATTGATGCTTCAGCAATGCATCGATTCGTTGCTAACACGAACCAGCTATTCGAATTTCCGTATTATCGGGGTGGATAACGGTAGTGTTGAGCAGTTAACGTTGGATCTGCGTCGGCGATATGAGAAGAGCTCAAGTCAGGTTAAATTTTTCGATCTGGATGTACCCTTTAACTTTGCCGAGATCGTTAATTACGGGGTTGAACAATCGACTGCCGACCATGTTGTTCTGTTAAATAATGATATACAGATTATTAACTTCGATTGGCTTGAGTCACTTTTAGAGCATTCCCAACGGCCGGAGATCGGGGCTGTTGGAGGAAAATTGTATTATCCCGACGATACGATTCAGCATGCAGGAATCGTTGTTGGTATTGGAGATTACGCCGGTCATCCGCATAAGCATGAGCAAGGCGGTTTTAGCGGATATGTTAATCGACTAAACGTTGTTCAGAATATGTCAGCGGTGACTGGTGCAATGCTAATGTGTAAGACTGCGGTTTACCGGGAGGTCGGTGGCTTTAATGCGGAGGACTTCAAAATTGCCTGTAACGACGTTGATTTTTGTTTGAGACTAATTGAACGAGGGTATCGGAACGTGTTTACGCCTTTCGCCCAGGCTTATCATCATGAATCTATTAGTCGTGGCTATGAAGACACTCCAGAGAAAAAAGCCAGATTCGAGCGCGAGAAAAGCTTGTTCCAGGAACGCCACTCCACTTATCTGGCTAACAGCGATCCGTACTACAATAAATACTTACTCTTGGATCGAGAAGATGTCGTTCCACGACCACTTGATTAGCAAGACTCTTAATTTTCTGGGAATAAAATGGACAAAGTCGATATTTCAGTTGTTTTGCCTGTATTTAACGAGCGGGAGAATATTTCTCCGTTATTGGCAGATTTAAATGAGTCTCTTGCCGGAACCGGGAAAACTTTTGAGATTATTTTTATCGATGATGGCAGCACAGATGGATCACTTGAAAAACTTAAAGAGCTACAAGGTCTTGATCCGAATGTTCTGGTTATTGAGTTTCGCCGAAACTTCGGGCAAACCGCCGCGCTGGCTGCTGGGCTTAGGCATTCAAACGGAGAGGTTGTGATTACGCTTGATGCTGACCGCCAAAATGACCCCAAAGATATTCCTATGCTTTTAAATGAGATTGATAAAGGAATGGATTTGGTTTGCGGATGGCGCCATGATCGGAAGGATGGCTTGTGGCTTCGATTGCTGCCTTCTCGAATCGCGAACCGTCTGATTTCGATGACCACAGACGTGAAACTTAATGACTATGGCTGCACACTAAAAGCGATGCGTCGTGATGTTGCGAAAAATCTCCGTCTCTATGGGGAGATGCATCGTTTTATTCCTGCGATTGCCAGTTGGTATGGTGTTCGAATGAGCGAGGTAAAGGTTCGGCATCATGCACGACAAGCTGGGGAATCCAAGTATGGAATCTCACGAACCTTTCGTGTTTTACTC
>JABHUE010000112.1 GCA_018672825.1 Pseudomonadota bacterium
CAAGCGAGAGTGCTGCGGCTGCGGAGCTGCGCCGCTATGATCGATTGCCGTCAATAACCCTCTCTGCTGGCTTGGCTCCTGACTACACGCTGGGACAAGCACTTGATTACATGGAGAGCGGTGCTGTCGATGCATTGCCCGCTAGCGTCAAAATGACTTACTCCGGACAGTCCAAAGTATTTAAAAGCACCTCCGGCGGTGCCATGGTAAGTTTTGCTTTTGCCCTGCTTATCGTATTCTTAGTACTGGCAGCCCAATTCGAAAGCTTTATCTACCCTTTTGTGATTATTCTCGCGGTGCCGCTTGCAATTGCGGGCGCGATCTACTCGCTGACTGTTATGGACCTTTCGCTCAACGTGTATAGCCAGATTGGCATTATTCTTCTAGTGGGCTTGATGGCCAAAAATGGGATTTTGATCGTCGAATTTGCGAATCAACTTCGGGCTGGCGGATACTCGATACGAGATGCCGTCGTGCGAGCGGCAGTACTGCGACTCCGACCGATCGTCATGACAGTGCTCTCGACCATCCTCGGCGCGATGCCGCTAATACTTGCAAGCGGCGCTGGCGCCGAAAGCCGAATCGCCATCGGATGGGTCATTGTTGGCGGTCTCGGACTCGCCCTCTTCCTTACCCTTTTCTTGACGCCTGTCTTATACGACCTCATGGCCCGATTCGCAAAAACAAAAACATCAGAAGCGGTCTCTTAATGTGATGACACCCGCTCGACCATTTCTCGGTATCCAACACAAGCGAAGCAAAGGGCCGCATCTAACCCGAATCTTGGGATCAGCGCTTGTCATTCTGATGGGCGCTTTTAGTAATCCATCAAATGCTGATGCCGTGGATCATGAACAGGAAAATGACCATGAACTTTGGATCAATTTTGGGATGTACTCTCTTCATGGCAAAGAAGAGGTCGATTTGAATGATAGTAACTTTGGATTTGGCGTCGAGTATCAATTAACCGAAACTCAGTCGCTAACTGCTGGTACCTTCAAAAATAGTGACTTCGAACAATCGCGATATCTTGGATGGTACTGGCTGCCACTCGCACTTGGGCCAGTAAGATTTGGCGGCACGTTTGGCATTATGGACGGTTACTCCAAAGCACGAAATGGAAAATTCTTTCCAGCAATCTTACCCGCTATTAGCTACGAACGATCCCGGCTTGGCGTGAATATCTATCCGATCCCCGGCTTCAGCGACAACCTGTACACCGCGATATCAATCCAAGTAAAAATTCGGATTGACTGAAAACATCTAAGACCATTGACGCTGCCAAGATAGCGCTCAAAGCCCGAGAGCTCGTTTTAATTAAATCCCCTAAACTCCCAGCTCCTGATCAAACGGATAAATCGACATTTGCTCGACGCCTTTTTCGTGAATCAAATATTGATTTTCGAGTTTTATGCCCTCGCCGGCTTCACGACAGCCTACATAGCTTTCAAGGCATATAACCATCCCGGGCTCGATCGTTCCAGACAGGGGATACGGCTTGCCCGATACCTTATGTGGAATATTCGGAAACTCGCCGGACACACCTAACCCATGCCCGACACAGTAGTAGCGGCTTTCCTGATATGCGTCTGGAATCGGCCATGCCAAATCGGCCAACTCCTCATAAGGGATTCCGGGCGCTAAAGCCGCCGCGTTAGTCTCTAGTTGCTCGCGCGCCAGCGAATACAACTTTCTCTGGGAGGGAGTTGGCGTTGCGTCACCACAAATAAAAGAACGTGAAAAATCAACTGCATATCCCTCATAACCAAGCGCATCCGTATCAAGACAAACCAAATCGCCGTTTTCCATTATTCGGTCACCACACTCCTGAAAATAAGGAAAGGTTCGGCTACCGGTCTGAAACAGTCGAGTCGCAACGTACTGCCCTTCGGTCGCCATGAATTTATAATGGTAGTCAGCCCAAGCTTCGGCCTCGGTGCGCCCCGGTTCAAGACTTTGCTCCATCTGCTGAACCGCCGCCTCAACTCGACGCATCGCCTCCCGCATATAAGGAATTTCAAGAGCAGTCTTGATCATTCTTGCTTCTTGCAAGACTCGATCCGAGTGAGTCAAAGCGAAGCCTGAAGCGCGCAAGGCATCGATCGCGCTTAATGGAAAACGATCAATAGCAAGTGTTCGGATTGTGGGGTCAATGGATCCAACGGCAGCGAGAATCTGTGATGTAAATCGCTTGCTTGCGCCTTGCACATCGCCCCCAGAACTAGTGTGGCATAAGCCTTCAGCTGGCACGATATGATCGATGGTCGGAAGATCTGCCGCCAGGTGCTCACACCCAAAATACTCATAGAGAAATGCAGGACCTTCTGCAAACAACAGTAGGTAGCGCGCAGGCGTTCGCATTGAAAAAAACAACATATTGCGCGCGCCGGTCGCATAAAAAATATCAATCGGATCTAGAATCAACAAGGCCGGAACGTCGAGTCGTCTCATCGTCTCTCGAAGACGTAACTGCCGAGAGCAATATAGATCGAGCCTGCTTTTATCTAGTGCGCCTTGATTCCAAGGCTTTGCGGCATCAGCCTCAAACATTAATCAATATCCCTGGGTCCTATAATCCATTTGCTGCGAGCTTGGGCTAAACGTTTCGACTATTGGCGTGCCTGTGGGTCATCCTACGCTGTTGGCGACCTGCAGGGACACTGCACTTGATCAGTCTACAAGTTCGATCTCTCCCGGGCGCCAGGTTTGTTTGAACCAGGGCTCCAATGGACCGTACAACCGTAGGCAGGTAAACCATCCCTTGCCGGGAACCGTCTGAATCCAGTTGGCCTCTTTGCCCATGGGCGCTTTGGGCCCAAACCAGATTGTGGTGGATCCATCGTCGTTCTTCACGAGATCGCGGTTGCGCTCGTTATTTTTTGAAGGATAGGGCTGATCAGTCTGGAGCATAGAACGGGTCTGTGGGTCATAAACCACCAGAGACCAGAAATCCTTTGCAGGCACATCACCGGGAATAGTGATTTTATAGTCTTTCGCGCCATCGAGGTAACGGCCCTTAGAGTCCAGGGTAGCCAGTGCATACTGGGATCCAGCGCCGATCATTTGTAGCACCATCGCTGGTGTATTCACCGTAGCGATATAGAAAAACACTGTACGTGCGTCTCTATTACGACCACCATTGCCGTCGTTTAAAAGCCATTGATAACTGCCGCCGTCAAAAGCGGTAAACCATGCGCTTTCATGACCATAGATATAGATAGTCTCAGATCGTGGACGAAAAGCGAGGGCACGTGCGGTGGCATTGGCGATGGCGACGCCGTCCTTCAGGATCGCACGCATCCGAGCGTCCGGGGCAAATTCCTTGCCCTTTTCAATCCCGATGCTCGCCAGATTTCCCCGTAACTCATCATCAAGAAACCCCAGCGGCTCCCGCTGAATCACCTCTGCGATTTCCTCAAAGAAAGTCTCATCGTTCGCGTGGACCGTGTTCATGATAATCCCCGTGCCGTTAATTACTTCAAGTTCTGGAGGATTATCTTTCTTCGAAAGAGGATAAATCTTTAACCCTTTGGTCCACATATCCACCGCAGCATCGGTCTTCCCGTCTTTAAGAAAGCCCCTTAAGGGCAACCAGTTAACGTAGGTGGGGCTCTCGACCGAGAAATAACCCTCTGGTACTGCCCCCTCGTAGCCGGGAGGCAGAATCAGATACTTGCCCCCTTTGCCGCGGTCAGGTCCAGGCGCACCCATATCGATCACGAAACGAAAGTACGCATCATTCACCGTTCCCGGGCCTGCCCCAGAAGGAATCTCAACCACGGTGGCTCCATCACGCTGCAGGTCTAGCATACCGATGGCGTAGATCGTATCCGTATTTCCCGTGAGGAACAGGGAATTTGAATCCATGAGATCGTTGTAAAGCAGGATCTTGTGCGACGCATCCACTCCTACCGATTCCATGCCTCGGCGCAATCCTTCAATCGACGCGAGCGGCACCATATCGAGAAAAGCCTGAGTCGCGCGCGTCCTATCAAGATTGTCGTACACCTTTGAGACTGTTTCCTCATCGGGGAAGCCGTCAAAAAAATTAAGAGTCCCGATAGAGGTCTCGACGGAATCAGGGGTCAGAATCGATTCCGGAATCAGTGTATTGAATCCTGGCGTTGGCCCTTCTGAAGATGCCGGTGTGGAAATTAGAACTCCGCAAAAAATGAGCAATAGTGATACGGGTAAGATTCTTTGCATTTTCCCCTCTATTTGATTATCTGGGTTTGGAATTAAGTTTAATCAAAACTTGGTTTCAGAATATATTAATTTCCAGTAAAACAACGGCTGATTTAATAATTCTATTTTAGTCCGTCGATTGCAATGATATTTCAATTATCAACCCTGTGTTGCCGTTTAATCAAACAGTCGTATAGACGCCAAAAATCGATTATTTTTTCCCCCTAAGCTTAATATTTAACTTGCTATACTTTCCAATATTCACCGTTAAAGAAGATTCAGCTTAATGAAGCATCTGATCAACATGATTTTTTTGTCGGCAGTCCTGTTTGGCTTTTATCTATTCGCCTCGCCGTTCCAAAACTGTAAACGAGCTAGCACTGCCGTTATTGAATCTGACACAATCGGAATATCTCAAAGTGATGAAAAAAAGCTTGCTGCACACTTAGCGTGTTCAAAAAAAACGAGTTGGTAGCATCCAAGATATCATCAAATTAACTCGCGACGTTAACTAAAAGTTTCATGAATACTGACGATATCAAGGTCATTCACGAGTTCCCGCGAAGCGTTCAGGAAATTGAGAATACGTTTATTCCGCTCGCAGACGGAATCCAACTGGCCGCCCGAATCTGGATGCCTGAAGATGCCTTGGACAATCCCGTTCCTGCAATCCTTGAGTTTTTACCCTATCGAAAGCGCGATGGCACGTCAGAGCGTGATGCTCTGACCCATCCGTACTATGCCGGACACGGGTATGCCTGCGTGCGTGTCGATATGAGGGGATCCGGAGAGTCCGATGGCATTCTGGAAGATGAGTACCTCAAGATAGAGCAAGACAACGCGCTGGAAGTCCTCGACTGGATTACCACCCAACCCTGGTGTTCCGGAAATACGGGGATCATTGGTATTTCCTGGGGCGGATTTAATGGCCTGCAGATTGCCGCCCGACGCCCCCCATCATTGAAGGCCATTGTCACTATTGCCTCGACCGACGATCGGTATAGTGATGACATTCACTATATGGGCGGTGTTATGCTCGACGACAATCTGTCGTGGGGCGCGAACATGTTTGCGTTCAACTCGCAACCACCTGATCCGGCTATCGTCGGAGACCGATGGCGAGAGCTCTGGATGGCTCGCCTTAAAGCTAACAACCCCTGGGTTTTAAATTGGCTAACGCATCAGCGCCGCGACACTTTTTGGCAACACGGTTCAGTCTGCGAAAACTATGACGACATTAAATGCGCGGTTTATGCGGTAGGGGGATGGGCTGATGGTTACTCAAATGCCGTCCCGAGACTGTTAGCTAACTTAAAAAGCCCGTGCAAAGGTCTGATTGGGCCTTGGGCGCATAAATATCCACACTTCGCCAAACCGGGGCCTCGCATCGGCTTCCTCCAGGAAACATTACGATGGTGGGATCACTGGCTGAAGGGTGAGCACACCGGTGTCATGGATGAGCCACGGTACCGAGTCTGGATGCAAGACAGTATCGACCCCCTGCCTTACTACAAAGAACGGCCCGGTCGCTGGGTGGCAGAGCCTTCGTGGCCGAGTTTGAGAATCAAAGACGAAAAATGGTTCCTTCATCCCAACTCGCTCTCAAAAAAAGCACAGCGCTCGGAATCACTCCTGATTCAAACCCCTCAAAACATGGGCACACAACAAGGCGAATGGGTGTTGTTCGGACTTGACCCTGATGGTCCGGCCGATCAGCGTAAAGATGATGGGGCTTCAGTGGTTTTTGACTCTGAACCTTTAACTGAATCACTCGAGATTCTTGGCACCCCCAAACTGCGGCTTCGATTATCCTCTGATCAGTCCAATGCCTTCATCGCGGCACGACTTAATGATGTGGCCCCTGACGGCGCGTCAACTCGGGTTACCTTTGGAATACTTAATCTGACCCATCGCGACAGTCATGAAAATCCCGAACCTTTAGCGCCCGGCAAGGTTTACGACGTCTGTCTCCCGCTAAATGACATCGCTCATTCTTTCCAACCGGGTCATCGTATTCGAATCAGTTTATCGAACACGCTCTGGCCTCTTTTATGGCCATCCCCTGAACCTGTGACACTCACGCTCGAAAGCGCTTCCAGTGAGCTTACCCTGCCGGTCCGAACAGACCGTCGCGGCGATGATGAACTCGCTCCGTTTGCGCCACCGGAAAGCGCGCCACCGCAATCAACCACGCAAATTCAGCCAGAGTCGTTTTCGCGATGGGTCGAGCGTGACGAAGCAAACGGCACCACTCGAGCAAACCTCTTAATCGATACAGGACTGCTGCGTCTAGATAGTCATGGATGGGAGCATGGATC
>JABHUE010000119.1 GCA_018672825.1 Pseudomonadota bacterium
GAAATGAGCGGAAATTGAATAACCAGCAGTGTGTTAAGGATAATATCGTCAAAGTTATCTAAATTCTGAATGCCATTTTGAGTCAGCGTTGTCGTGGTGCCCAAGCCTAAAAGATTGCTATTTATTTCAATTTCCCAGCTGAGTGCCGGATATGTTTCTTTATCTTTGTTTTCGCGATTTTCACCGACAAAGGCGACGCCGGGCTCGAAAAGAAATTTAAATTTAGGAGAGGTGTACCATTGTTTCCCATAGTAGAGGCCAAGGATGTAACGACTTTTTAACTCTGAAAACTCGTCCGTCTCGTAGAGGATATTCGCCCCGATGTGAGAGCCTTTTTGATGTCCTGTCAGGAAGCGATCCGTTTTGCCAACGATAGTGAACTTGTCAGATGTTTTTTCATTGCTTGCACTGTGCAGTTCGCCTTCTCCTCGGATCTTCCATCGCAATTTTAGGTTTTCCCAGGATGCATTAAAGTTGTAGTCAAGCTCATTTTGTTCAGTATTTCCCGATTGCTTCTCCCACGAGAGCCGCACTTTACCAGTCGAATGAATCCCACGGCCAAGAAGCCAGTCCTCCGGATTAATAGCGTCAATATCGATAAGCGAATAGGCTTCGGCGCCGTTTTCTGTAATGACCTCGAAAGGGTCCAGTCCAGCCTCAAACTCGGGCACCCGGATCACACGACCATCAAGAAACTTAATCACAACTGATTTTGGAATACGAATTCGAACCACACGCTCGATAGGAATGATAACGAGCCCAACACTTTTAGATTTAAATGAGATTTTTCCTGAACTGGCACCTGATATATCGCCCAAAAGAATTGAGCCACTGTTAAGTTCGATACGCGTGGGCTCATCTGTCGCTAGCTCCTGCGCCATTGCGCTAGGAGACATCGCGTTGCCGAACAGAAAAAAAACGGTGCCAAAGATTAAGGTCAACCGGCTTTTGCGCATAATAGGGAACCCCAATTCTTATCTTACAAATGTCGACGAATAATTGCGGCCCAATTATAGATAGTCGCGATCTCAATTCAACCCAAAAGAGCCTGTTGCACCGGACGCCTCTTGAGTTAGGAACGTTCGATAGATCGGGGTTTTACTAAAAACGTACTATCGACTGGCAGATCGATCTGCGGCTCGTTCATGATAATTCATCAAAAACTGAATGATGACGCTTGATTCGCTAATCCATTCACTGATCTGATCGGCGGTATCGTGTCTTAGCACCGGGACCGTCAGCCGACCTTGGGCATCGGCAAGCTCTGACGACCAGTCTGGGTTCTTCCAGATATTGCGCTCTTCAAGAGTCAGCCCCAGCTCTTGAGCCGCCCGTTTTACCCGCTCGCAGTAACCACACCAGTCCCGGGTATAGAGAATTAATGTCTCGTTTTGAGCGCGCTTCGCATCCATTAATCTTCAGGTCTAGGCGCGCAGGCCCCGACTGTGGGAGAGCAAGTAAAGGCTGATTGCAAAAAAGACCATAATGAAAGCGATAATCATCCCATATGAAAAAAATACACTGACATCGGTGATGCCGAGAAAGCCATATCGAAACGCATTGATCATGTAGAGGATGGGATTCGCTTTACTGACCTGTTGCCAGAAATCACCCAACAGGTTTATGGAGTAAAAAACGCCACCGAGATAAGTGAGGGGCAGCAAGACGAAAGTGGGCACAATTGAAACATCATCAAAGGTCTTCGCAAAAACTGCATTAATAAAACCACCCAAAGAAAACAAGATGGCGGTCAGGACGACGACACTTGCGAGCACCCATCCATTAAAAATGCTGAGATCAGTGAAGAGCAATGAGACACTGGTTACGATCAGCCCCACCAATACGCCGCGGGCAACGCCGCCGCAGATATAGGCCAGCAGGATGATGAGGTTAGGAGTGGGCGACACCAGAAGCTCTTCAATCGATTTTCCCCATTTGGCGCCAAAAAAAGAACTCACGACATTTTGATAACTGGCGGTGATCACTGACATCAGAATGAGTCCGGGGACCAGAAAATCCATGTAGTCGAAGCCGTCCATTTGCCCAATTCGCGGGCCGATTAAATTCCCGAAAATTACAAAATAAAGCAGCGTAGAGATCGCAGGCGGCACGAGCGTTTGCTGCCAGATTCGAGTAAATCGTGTGATCTCTTTGATAACGATTGTCATAAAAGCGATCAGCATTGCGATAGGACTCATGACGATGCCTCTCCAGGATTTCGGGTGAGGTCGACGAAAAGTTGTTCAAGACGATTCGCTTTATTTCGCATGCTGGTGACGTGGATTGATGCCGCCGAAAGGGCGTCATAAACGTCATTTAGCGTTTCGCCACGCTTGATGTCGACTTCCAGGGTCGATCGATCGACCAATCTTGCAATTGAATTCAGTGGCACTGGCAACTCTTCGAGTTCAGTCTCAAGATCCAGGACGTAAGTCTCTAAATTGAGCTGACGGAGTAGTGCGCGCATCGATGTGTTTTCGACTAGCGTGCCATGATTGATGATGCCGATATTACGACAGAGATGTTCGGCTTCTTCTAAATAGTGCGTGGTCAATATAATCGTTGTGCCCGCTGCGTTGATGTTTTTCAAGAAATCCCACATGGATCGACGAATCTCGATATCAACGCCCGCTGTGGGTTCATCCAGAATCAGTAAGCGAGGTTCATGGATAAGTGCTCGGGCAATCATCAGACGGCGTTTCATGCCACCTGAAAGATGTCCCGCGATATCGTTACGCTTCTCCCAGAGACCGAGAAGTCGGAGATATTTTTCAGAACGTTGGAGTGCGGTTCGACGATCGATGCCATAGTATCCCGCCTGATTACAGATAATCTGTAATGGCGTCTCAAAGATATTAAAGTTGAATTCTTGAGGGACTACGCCGATGAAAGATTTTGCTTTTTGAAAATTACGATCGATATTGACGCCAAAGATCTCGACTTGCCCGGCGGTTTTGAGGACTAGCGAGGTCAGGATTCCGATGACGGTCGATTTCCCTGCGCCGTTGGGTCCCAACAGGGCAAAGAAGTCCCCTTCCGCTACGTTCAGATCCACACCTTTAAGGGCCTGGATCTGGTTTCCGTAGGTTTTCGAAAGACTAGTGGTTTTAAGAGCGTAGGTCACACGCTACCGCGAAAAATGATTCAACTAGAGTGATGGGGATGAAATGTAAATTTTCAAGTGCCTAAATTTGTCAGTGGCTGAGCACGCATTTTTGGTAAAGGTCTTTAAGCTTATTGTCTGGATCGTATTTCGCTTTGAGGGCTTGATATTCATCACCGCCAAAAATCTCGCTGAATTCATCTCTGGGATAAAAGCTTTCAGAATACAGCGACTTGATACCGCCCAATTCGGCAACCTTCTCCTCAATGAGGCGATTAAAGTGACCCGTTGGGTAGGCCTGTTGCGACTGGATGCCATCCCAGAACCCGAAATTGATGTAAAGCGTATCTTTTTTCATCGGAAAAAGCGGATATTCTCCCCGAGCCCCATCATGGCGGGCAGGACAGATCCAAACCGGGCGAATACCGATTTCCTGATCAAAAAATTGGAGAAACTCCGGCGCATTTTCAATGGGGATGTCAACATCCTGAATGACCGATTCGCGATGAATGCCAGTTACCCCGTTGAGTTTTCGGGTCAAGCCAACCCGGGTATTCCATCGCATGACTTTCTGATAGGTGATGGAATTGAGACGCTTTCGGCCCAGAAGTCGGCGTACTAACGGGTTTTGGGCGAATAGATTTTTCGAGCACCAGAACCAGTCTGTGTCCCAACGCCATAGATAGTCTCGAACGGTTAGGTAATCTTCACTTCGAGACCTTATTGAGCGATAAAAAATATCGAGGTAGGTGTAGTCGCTTGTGTAAGGCGCTTCATCGCAGAATTCGCCTAAAACCAGATAGTGATCGCCTGGTGCAAAGACAACGCCATCGACGAAGTCATAGCTGCCGCGACACGTCTCATCTATTGTTTTAAAGAAATCTTGGGCGCTGTTACAGTGGATATAGGTCAGGCGGACATACGGTTTTACTGGAATGCCTTCGATCGCAAGGCGCAAAATGTAACCGAGGGTGCCGTAAGAGTTGGCGAGTCCCAAAAAAAGATCACGATATTCATTGTCGGGTCGGCAGGTGATGACATCACCATTGCCAAGAAGTACGTCCATCTCGTGAACCGTTTCATGGGGTAGACCGTACCGAAATGAGCTTGATTCGATTCCGATACCACCCACCGCTCCCCCTATGGTGATCGACTTTAATTGAGGCACGACAGCTGGCATCATGCCATGCGCAAGCGCCGCGTCTGCTAGATCTTCGTAGGTGACCATGCCTTCGGTCTCAATGGATCTTGTGGCCGGGTCTACCGAGAGCACATGCTGAAAGCTTCTAACATCCAGTCCAGAGTGGCTTGTATCGCGGTTACGAAAAAGATTCGATGTTGCCTTGTCAAGCCGGATGTTTGGTCCGGTGTGCGAGCGCAGACTCTGGCGTAGATGCTCGAGACGCTGTGGGTAGCCCGTTTGTGTCACGAAAGCGCCCTAAAATCCGACAGTCTGCCCATCTTTTCGGGGATCAGAGCCGCCGGCATAGCCGTCTCCGCAACGTATGACGACCTGACCGCCGCCAAAAAGCCCGGCTTTTTCGTGAGGTCGTATGTGATGGCCACGACGCGACAGCTCGGCTTCAAGATGGGCAAGATCCGTTTCGAGCGTGACCGCGAAGTCTTCGTGAACATGCCATCTCGGTGCGTCGAGTGATTGTTGGGGCGAGCATCCATGATGAACGATCGCATTTAACAGCTGAATTTGACCCTGGGGCTGATGATGCGCACCCATGACGCCAAAAGCCATGACGGGCTTACCGTTTTGAGTCGCAAACGCGGGAATAATCGTGTGGAACGGTTGCTTGTTTCCCGCGACTTGGTTTGGATGCCCGTCTTCAAGTACAAAGCCGGCGCCGCGGTTATGCATAGAAATTCCAGTTCCCGGCACGACCATTCCTGATCCGAAGTTGTCGTAATGAGACTGAATCATAGACACCATCATGCCAGATGCATCTGCTGTGGCGAGATAAACCGTTCCCTTGTCGCGATGAAACTGGATATTGGGAGTCCGCGCCTGGTCGATGCTAATCTCTTCCGCACATTTTTGAAGAACTTGATCGTTGAGAATTTCATCACTGGAAATTTGCATCGTTTTGGGATCAGATACATTTTGATGCGCAACAAAAAAACCGGCCTTTATGGCCTCGATCTGAAGATGGATACTGTCTGCCGATAACATTTCATAGCGCTCAATTGACAGATACTTCAGAATGCCGGCCGCGATTAAGGTGACAATGCCTTGTCCGCTAGGGGGAATTTCATGAATGGTGAAATCACCATAGTCATTCTGGATGCAATCGGTCCAGAATCCCCTGTGATTAGCGAGATCGTCTACGGTCATTACGCCACCGTGTTTCTTGCTATCTTCCGCGATCTTTTGCGCCAATCTTCCGCGATAAAAACTGTCCCCTTTTGTCGCGGCGATCTCTCTTAACGACTCCGCCATTTGGGGACAACTGAATTTTTCCCCCAATCTGGGCGCACGCCCGTCAATGGCAAACGTCTCCAAAAAGCCCTCATGATGCGCAAAAGCGCTGAAGGAGCGATCCCAGTCCTGCGCCAGTATGGGGGAGATATGATATCCATCCTGCGCGTATTCGATAGCGCGCTTGAAGAGTCGATCGAAAGATAGGCTGCCAAATTTCTCCCAAAGTTGTACCCAGGTATCGACCGCACCGGGAACGGTGACGCTGTTCCATCCATTTTCAGGCATCTCGTCATTGCCTGAGAAATAATCAGGAGACCAACCGGCAGGTGATCGACCACAGCCATTGAAACCGCTTACGCCCGCATCATTTGAGACGATTGCAAATGCGTCTCCACCAATGCTGTTCATGGTGGGCTCAACGACGGTTAGACAGATTGCGGTCGCGACCGCCGCGTCAACAGCATTTCCGCCTTCTTGAAGAATCTCAAGACCGGCTTGTGCGGCTAACGGTTGCGAGGTGCTGACCATTTGTCTGGCGTACACGGTCGAGCGCCTTGAAGAAAAAACGTGGCTTGAATCAACCTGCTCAAACATGATTTAGTTCTCGGGAAATGATGAATTTAGGGTGAAGCGCATGAGTCAGACACGATTGATAAAACGCTGGCTCGTTTGGAGTCTAGCACTCGGTTGCAGGGGTTAAAGTAAAGCGTTGGGGGTCGTGCGTCTAAGTCTGGATTCTGCATTGCTGCTCGAGATTTGTTAGCAGTTTGATGTAATGTCCTTTTTCTTTTGCCATATCGGCCCGCAAGCGCTGACTGCAGTGCGCGTGAAGCGGCATGAGCAATGGCTCCCATCGGTAGGTAACCGGCTGATTGGGCTCGACATCACCGATTAAAATTTTTGCCACGCGGTTCGCGGGGTCATCAAACCAGGCAAGATTGCCTCGACTTCGAACAATATCAAGGTGCGCCATTCCTTCTCCCGCGATATAGGTGTGAAGGCCTTTGTCGTCTTTCTCAATTGAGGCGTGAATATGCCCGTTGAGAATACTGCGCGCCCCCCGCCTCAACAGTTCCTGACGTAACCACTCACCTTCACCGAAGTTCTCGATACTGTGATCGCTCGGGCGTATCTCTGGTGGTCGCAGATCAGTAATAGGACGATGGCTGAAGACGACATAATCGCGGATCCCCGGATTTTGAGAAAGAGGTGGTATTTGCCTTAACATGACGCCTCTTTGCCCAGACGACCAGGGGATGGTATCTGCCGCTGTATCAAGATTAATAAATTGGATACCCCCTAATTGAAAAGTTGAATTTCGGGGTCCCACTTGATTCTCAAACCAGTGCAGGAGATTCTGATCCCAGCCCCTGACGATATCGTGGTTACCGATGGCGGCATACACCGGAAGAGGGCTGCTCGATAGATGCCGCATGACGTTTTGGTCGTCACCCGGCTGATAGTAGATATCACCGATTAAAATTAGAAACTGAGCATCAAGTTGAGCTGAGCGTTTTAATACCCATTCCAGTTCGCGATCGCCTCCGCTGTCGCCAATGGCGGCAAATCGAAAATTGTCCCTGAAGGGGACGCTCCACTTCAGCGTCATTGCGCGCTGCCCGGTCGCTTCTCCCCGGACCCAACGTTTGAGACCCACTGATACTTCTTCGAATACACGACCATCGCCAGAGATCTGCAAATCGGCTTTTGGATGAAGATTATCGATGCTAATCTCAAACCGTCCGCGAATGTTTAGTGATGGCTCTGGCGCAAAAGCGCGCCACTCGAGCTGCTGATCATCCGCTCGAACAAAAAACGCGTCTTCGCCACGTGCCGAGAAGCCTTGAGAGGGATGGACTGCCTCGGATGCTCGACTACGGGGTTCCGGCATAAACGGCAAACGAAACCCTCGCATCGTAAGTGCGCTGATACCCGTACCCGCCCCGACAAGGGCTAAGGCACTGAGGAATTGCCGGCGGGAAAGCGATTGCGTCATTACATTAGGAACCGGTCATAAAGCAGCTATTATGGGGTGCGAAGCCATGAGCGTCTTTAGCTGCTTTGGCGGCGTAAGCAGGTGTTAGGGATGATTAGAAACTAGCGAGATTTTAGCACCGGACCAAAGGGTGGTTTGTGAAAAGGCTGTAATCTTGACCTGAGTCATCGTTGCCGACGCTTGGCCATTTTGTGATTAACGATGGGATGTCAGGGGTAGGGATTCCAGACATTTATCCGTATGATTTGGGTATGAAAGGCGCGCTCCCATCTCGCATCGTCTGTTTGACCGAAGAAACCACCGAGACTTTGTACCGGATTGGTGAATCTCACCGCATTGTGGGTATTTCGGGATTCACCGTTCGACCGCCTCTAGCCCGGAAAGAAAAACCTCGGGTCAGCGCGTTTACGAGTGCGAAGATTGATCGAATTCTTGATCTCAATCCAGATCTGGTTCTCGGCTTTTCTGATTTGCAGGCTGATATTGCCCGTGAACTCATTGTGGCGGGTGTGAGCGTGATGGTCTTCAATCACCGATCGGTTGAGGGCATCTTTGACATGATGTCTACATTAGGCGCCTTGGTCGGTGCGTCCGATAAAGCAAATACCCTGATTACAGAGTGTGCGGCCAATATTCAAGATGCACGGTCTGCTAGGAGCGTAACAGCACCTCGAATCTATTTTGAAGAGTGGGATTCGCCGCAGATCTCGGCGATTCGGTGGGTGTCAGAATTGATTGAGATCGCCGGCGGAATTGATATTTTCCCAGAACTTGCGGCTTGCCCAGATGGAAAGAGTCGTATCATTGTTGATCCCGACGAAGTGATACGAAGAGCTCCGGATATTATTGTTGGGTCTTGGTGTGGCAAAAAGTTTCGACCGGAAAAAGTGGCGCAGCGTGTGGGTTGGGACACGATTCCAGCAGTGCAAAATGGTGCATTACACGAAATAAAGTCGGCTGATATTTTGCAGCCAGGTCCTGCTGCGCTAACCGATGGCCTCGCACAGCTTCAAAATATTATAAAAAAATGGCACCAGTCTCAGTCTGAGTAATATCTGCACATCTTTCATTCTTTTTCATCATAGACGCTGATGCGCTTAAGCTGCTTGGAGATCAATAGCAGCGTGAATCAACGCGCGCGTGTAGGCCTCTTGCGGGGCATTAAATAATTCTGCGGTCGGTTGGTGCTCAACAACTCTGCCGGATCGCATGACTAAGATGTCATCAGAAAGCGCACGCACAATACGCAGATCATGACTGATAAAGATATAGGTTAAACCCAGCTCGGCTTGAAGCTGGGTGAGGAGATCAACCATCTGACTTTGTACTGAACGATCGAGTGCAGAGGTGGGTTCGTCAAGTACAATTAATTGGGGCTTGAGAATAAGCGCTCTCGCAAGTGCGATTCTTTGTCTTTGACCGCCGGAAAATTCATGGGGGTATCGAAGTCGAAAATCAGGATCAAGATTAACCTGCTCGAGCGCGGCAATGACATCGGCTTCTAGATCACTATACCGTCTTTTTTTCGGATGATGCGCAGTGATGCCTTCGGCAATAATGTCGCCCACCATCATTCTAGGATTAAGACTGCCATAAGGGTCTTGGAAGACGATCTGCATATCGCGCCGGAGACCTTTGAGCGTCTTCGCAGCTAGCTGATCAATTCGGTGTCCTTCAAATTTAATTGAGCCGTGACTGTTTGTGAGTCTCAGAAGCGCCAAGGCCAATGTCGTCTTGCCCGATCCGCTCTCGCCCACAATGCCTAAAGTGCTGCCTCGCCGAAGCGAAAAGTTCACATCATCTACAGCCTTGATGTAATCAACAGTGCGTCGCAATACACCGCGCCGAATCGGAAACCAAACCCCTATCCCTTCCACTTCGAGGATCGGTTCCGCAGTTGCCCTCACTGGTTTTCGGACGCCAGAAGGCTCTGCTTCGATCAAAGATCGGGTATAGGCTTGACTCGGCTGACTAAAAACTTTTTGGGTAGCGCCGCTTTCGATGACCCGACCGCCCTGCATAACGTAAACGCGGTCGGCTATTTTCTCGACCACACCAAGATCGTGGGTGATCAGGAGTAGAGCCATGTTGCGTTCCCGGCAGAGCGTATTAATCAGTGCCAGAATCTGAGCCTGAGTGGTGACATCCACTGCTGTCGTCGGTTCATCTGCTATTAACAAGTCAGGGTCATTGGCCAGCGCCATTGCAATCATTGCGCGCTGTCGTTGACCTCCCGAGAGTTGATGGGGCCACGCGTCAAATTGTCTTTCAGGGTTGTTAATTTGCACCTGACTTAAAAGAGCGAGAGCCTGTACTTTGGCTTTTGCCTGATTGAGACCCCGGTGAAGGATCAGGGTTTCACAAATTTGCTTGCCGATGGTGTGCAGTGGATTCAAAGAGACCATCGGCTCTTGGAAGATCATGGCGATGCGGTTCCCCCGAACGTACCTTAAGTCCTTAGCAGAAGCGCCAAGTAGTTCTCGCCCCTGAAAAGTGATTGACCCTCCGGGATGGGTTGCCCGGGGATAAGGCAGGAGGCCAAGAATCGAAGTCGCTGTTACCGATTTACCTGATCCTGATTCTCCAACGATTGCAACTCGTTCTCCTGGGTACACCTTCAGTGAAACGTGTTGAACCGCGTCGACATGATGGTCAGGCATTTGAAATCGCACGCAGAGATCTTTAATCTCAATGAGCGGCGCGATTGAATTCGAGGTCGTCATCAGAGGTCAAGAGTTTTTCGAGGATCAAAAGCATCGCGTACGGCCTCGCCAATAAAGATTAACAAGCTCAGCATGAAACCGATTACGAGAAAACCGGTTAAACCAAGCCAGGGCGCCTGAAGGTTGGATTTCCCTTGGGCCAGCAACTCGCCGAGAGAAGCCGACCCAGGAGGAAGACCGATTCCAAGAAAATCGAGGGAAGTGAGCACGGTTACTGATCCGGCGAGTGTGAAAGGTATAAAAGTAATGGTGGCTACCATGGCGTTGGGCAGCAGATGGCGAAATATGATGTTTTTGTTACTGACACCAAGTGCCTGAGCCGCACGGACGTATTCAAAATTACGGCCGCGTAAGAATTCTGCACGCACGACGCCGACAAAACTCATCCAGGAAAAAAGCAAAAGCAGTCCTAGAAGCCACCAGAAATTGGGTTCTACAATGCTTGCCAGGATGATCAAAAGATAAAGGGTTGGTAATCCCGACCAGACTTCAATAAAACGCTGTGCCAGTAAATCAGTCCATCCTCCAAAGTATCCCTGAGCGGCGCCCGCACTCACACCAATCACAGCACTGACAAACGTTAGCGCAAACCCAAACAATACCGAGATTCGGAAGCCATAAATGGCTCGGGCAAGCACATCCCGCGCTTGATCATCAGTCCCTAGCCAGTGTTCAAGATCGGGCGCCGAGGGTGCAGGCGTGGGCAGGTCCCAGGCGACCGTTTGATGGTGATATCGAATGAGTGGCCAGATCATCCATCCCTCGCGGTTGATAAGTTCAGCGACGTAGGGACTCCGATAGTCTGCTTCTGTCAGAAACTCCCCACCGAAAACGGTCTCTGGATAGGCTTTAAATATCGGCATATATATTTCACCTCGATAAGCCACGACCAAGGGTTTGTCATTTGCAACAAACTCGGCAAAAAGTGAAATAAAAAATAACACCAGAAAAATCCATAATGACCACCATCCTCGTCGATTCGATCTAAAGTTTTGTAATCTTCTGAGAGTAAGAGGATTAAGTCGCGACCGCATGAATTATCGCTCCTGACGCTCGAAATCAATCCGTGGATCAATCAGGGTGTAAGTGAGATCGCCAATGAGGCTCATTACCAGGCCAAGCAGCGAGAAGAAAAATAGCGTGCCAAACATTACCGGGTAGTCACGCGCGAAAGCAGCTTCAAAACCCAGCAGGCCAAGCCCATCAAGAGAGAAGATAATTTCGATAAGTAATGATCCCGTAAACAGGATGCCAATAAAAGCCGCGGGGAACCCGGCAATCACGATGAGCATCGCATTGCGAAAGACGTGCCCATAAAGCACTTTTCTTTCGGTGAGTCCTTTTGCCCGAGCGGTCATGACGTACTGCTGATGGATCTGATCAAGAAACGAATTTTTGGTCAGCATCGTGAGGGTGGCGAAACCGCCAATGGTCATGGCCAACACCGGTAGCGCTAAATGCCAAAAATAGTCCATTATTTTTGACGGCCATGACAAGTTGTCCCAGTTTTCGGAGGTAATACCTGCAAGCGGAAACCAATCCATGTAACTGCCGCCAGCGAATATGACCAGTAAAAAAACTGCGAAAAGAAAAGAAGGGATAGCGGTCCCGATCACTACAAGTAGGCTGGTCCAGATATCAAAACGATCACCATCTCGAACGGCTTTTGCGATCCCCAGTGGGATCGATATCAGGTAAACCAGCAGTGTCGTCCAGACGCCCAATGAGATTGAGACGGGCATTTTATCGAGCACGAGGTCGACGACAGATCGGTCCCTGAAAAAACTCTCTCCAAAATCAAGCATGAGATACTTCTTCATCATTGAGAAAAATCGCTCGTGTAATGGTTTATCAAAACCAAACCGTTTTTCGAGCTCTTGAATGAAGTCAGGGTCCAGGCCTTGGGCGCCTCGGTACTTGCTGCTGAAGGCGTCACTTGTAGCAGGAGATGACAGTGCCTCGGTGGTACCGGTTCGACTGACGCGTTCGGTGATATCCGCGCCGACTCCGGTGATCTGGGAGATCATTTGCTCTACGGGTCCTCCCGGGGCAATTTGAATGACCAGAAAATTGATCAACATAATGGCGAACAAAGTAGGCACCATCAGCAACAATCGTCGAATAATATAAGCGCTCATGAGAAGTAAAGCGGAACGTCGAGTAAGGTCACAAGCGAGCGAGAACTGTCGAGTGTCATATTCAGGGTTTGTAGTTTTTTAGCGCGTCAGCCCGGAGGGCATCAAACCACCAGCGATCAGTCATTACACCGGTTCTTACAGGCTGGTCGGGTCTACCGAATTTATCCCAAAACAAAACTCGATCTGCACGAATGTGCCAGTGCGGAATCACATAATGTCCCCATCGCAGCACCCGGTCTAATGCTCGAGTGCGATGATTCAGCTGTTCCCGTGATTGGGACTGAAGCATTAATGTGATGAGTTCATCGACAACAGGATCCTGAATGCCAGCAAGGTTCCGGCTCCCTTCGGAGTGAGATGCGGATTGACTCCAATATTCGAGTTGTTCATTGCCAGGCGTCTGGCTCTGCCCCCACACCCAGACAATCATATCGAAGTCAAACTGACGAAATCGATTGATGTACTGACTCTCGTCAATCAAGCGCACCTTCGCTTCAATTCCCAGACGCTGTAAGTTGCGGATAAAAGGTAACGATACCCGCTCAAATGCCGGCGTCACCAGCAGGATTTCGAATTGAAATAACGCTCCGCTGTCCTGGTTTACTCGCTTTAAATCCTTGACGACCCAGCCAGATTCACGGAGGAGTCGACTCGCCCGACGTAGATTGTCTCTTAAATATCCACTGCCATCATTGACCGGTGGCGTGTAGATTTCATCAAAAACCTCAACGGGAAGGTGGTCTCTAAATTTCTCGAGAATTTTCAGCTCCTCGTTTTCTGGAACCCCGCTGGCTGCAAGCTCTGAGTTCGAGAAATAACTGATGGTTCGAGTGTATTGCCCGTTAAAGAGCGCTTGGTTGGTCCACTCAAAATCAAACGCCAGCGCCACAGCTTCGCGAGTTCGGGGGTTTGAGAATTGACCGCGTCTGGCGTTCATGACGAAAGCCTGCATACCGGTGGGCATCCGATGGGGGATCAATTCTTTTTTCAGCCATCCGGTTTCGACGGCGTTAATGTTGTAGTCTTCCGCCCAAGCTTTTGCCTGGTTTTCAGAGCGAAAGTCGATATCCCCAGCTTTGAGTGCGAGTCGGATCGGGGTCGCGTCTCGAAAAAAGGTCGTGCGAATCGTGTCGAAATTATTAAGTCCTTGGCGCACAGGCAGGTTCGCCCCCCAGTAATCTTTGACGCGAGCCTTTTCGATATACCGTCCGGCTTCGAAATTCGTAATTTCATAGGGACCGCTTCCAAGTGGTGGTGTCAGCGTTGTCGCTGAAAAATCGCGAGTCGACCAGTAATTTTTGGGCAGGACGGGAAGCTGGCCAACGATCAGCGGCAGCTCACGATTATGGCTTTCCTCAAAATCAAATCGAACGGTGAGGGGGTCTAGCGCTGTGGCAGCACTGACCGCACCGTAATAGAAGCGGTATTGGGGATTTCCTTTGCTGACCAGGGTTTCATAAGACCAGGTAACATCTTCGGATGTAATCGGGCTTCCATCATGCCAGCGAGCCTCTGGCCTTAGATGGAAAATCACCCAGGAGCGGTCTTTCGGCCATTCGATGCTTTCGGCGATCAGTCCATATCCAGTGAAAGGTTCGTCGGCACTCATGAGTAAAAGCGTTTCAACGGCTCCGGTGCTGACTGCATTACCCTTCGGAATAAAGGGGTGAAAACTATCAAAACTCCCTTGAGCCGCGAGGCGCAATGCCCCACCTTTGGGCGCATCCGGATTAACATAATTGAAATGAGTAAAGTCTGATTCGTAACGGGGTGTTTCTGAATCAAACATTGAGATCGCGTGACTGCGAGTGACATCGTCGGCGGTCACTGACCCGAACGCGATAAAAAGTGAGCAGTAGAAAAGCAGGCGCATAAGACTCATTATATCGAGGCCAGTCTAGATCGGCTGATCCTCATCAAAAAACGAGTTTAATCAGAATTCAATTGAAAGACGTCCCAAAAGTCCCAGTCAGGCAAGAGCGAACGAGCCGAGACCTGAAGTCGGTTTATTTCCGTCAATGGTTTTCTCGTGCCGTGTTGAGGTGGTTCAAGCAGCATGGCCGCCACGACTTGCCTTGGCAAGTCGACCGGGATCCCTACCGTATATGGGTCTCGGAAATCATGCTCCAGCAGACACAGGTGGCAACGGTTATTCCGTTTTTTAATCGATTTTTGAAAAGGTTTCCTGATGTCCGTACCCTGGCTAAGGCTCGCGTTGATACGGTTCTTCATCATTGGACTGGATTGGGGTATTACGCTCGAGCCCGAAATCTTCATCGCGCGGCGCAAATCATTCAGAGCGAGCACGCCGGGATTTTTCCTGTCTGCTTTGATGATGTGCTGGCACTTCCCGGCATCGGTAAATCCACTGCCGGAGCGATCTTGAGTTTGGCTTTTCACCAGTCTTATCCAATATTAGATGGGAATGTGAGACGAGTATTGACGCGTTTTTATGCGATATCTGGAGATGTCTCTTCTGTAAAGAACCAAGAAAAACTATGGTCTTTGATTCAGCATCTTGTGCCTTCCAAAGGGGGCTCAGCAGCTGCGTTCAATCAGGCGATGATGGATATTGGCGCGACTGTTTGCATCCGTAGAAAGCCAAAGTGTTTGACTTGTCCGATCAGAAGTCACTGTCAGGCAAGGGCGTTGGGATCTGCAGATAGCTTGCCTACACCCCGAAAGAGTCGCGTCCGCCTGCGCCGGATGATCACGATGGTTATACTCTTTGACCCTAGGGGTCGCGTGTTACTAGAGCGACGTCCGTCTAAAGGAGTCTGGGGCGGGCTTTGGAGCTTCCCGGAATGCGTTCTCGATGCAGATATCGAGAAGTGGTGCGAAAGCGCGCTAGGTGTCAGCGCGACTTTTCGGCACGCCTTGCCGAGTATCAAACATGGCTTGACTCATTTCATGCTCGAGATCCATCCTGCCTTGCTCACAGTTTCTGCGCGTGATTCGGATAAACTATTATCTCAAGATAGGGAGTGGGTCAGGCCAGAAGCGGTGGGAAAGAAGGGTCTGCCGGTACCTGTAAAAAATATTTTAAATCAGATAGATATTCAGAAAAATGACCCAGACCGTTAACTGCGTGGTTCTCTTGAAAGAAGCCGAGGCGCTTGATCGGGCCCCATGGCCGGGTGCCTTGGGCGAGCGGATTCTAAAAGAAGTCTCTCGCGAAGGCTGGCAGCGCTGGCTGGCGCAGCAAACCATCCTGATGAATGAACAGCGGTTGAGTCCTATAAATCCCGATCACCGAGCCTATCTCGAGTCGGAAATGGAAGCGTTCCTGTTTGGCGATGGCGGGGAAACCCCCGCGGGTTGGATAGACCCGAACGCGGATAAAAGTTGATATAATTTTAATCTTTCTTCCGAACCTCTTTTGGCTTTGCCCCTTCTTAATGCCCGTTGAATTTCGTTTTTTGATTTCAAGGGTAACCGATGACTAATCCCGACTTACGCATTAATGATATTACGCCTTCACTAGATTGGAGCCTGTACTGTTTTAATGCGTCGGTGATCGGGGTGCACCAATAAATGACTTCCCCGCGTCCCTAATGCGACGCGAGACAATATTTGCTTATTTAAGGAGTAATGATGACCGACACAAAATCTCATAGTCCCCATGGCCTTGAAAATCACGGACTTCGTAATTTGGGGCCCGTACATTGGAACCTCAATCAAGCTCAGTTGACAGAGCACGCCATTCGAAAAGGTGAGGGATCGATTAGCGTCGCCGGCCCACTCGTCGTTAAGACAGGATCGCATACAGGACGCTCTGCGAACGACAAGTTTGTGGTCCGCGACCAGAACACTGAAAACGAAATTTGGTGGGGCAAGGTTAACGTCCCATACCAGCCGGAACAATTTGACGCCCTGTTTGCGCGTATGATCGATTACCTCGAAGGCCAGGAGCTGTTTGTGCAGGATTGTTTTGCAGGTGCGGATCCGGACCGCCGTTTGCCGGTCAGGATTATTAACGAGCTCGCTTGGCATAGTGCTTTCGCTCGCAACATGTTTATTGCGGGTACCGATGAAGAACAGGCGACTCATGAACCCCGCTTCACGGTCATCAACGCGCCCGGGTTTACTGCGGATCCTGCAATCGATGGCACAAATTCTCCGACGTTCATTGTCGTTAACTTCACGCGTAAGCTGATCATTATTGGCGGGACCAGTTACGCAGGGGAGACCAAAAAGTCGATTTTTAGCATCATGAACTATCTGCTACCCCGTCAGGGTGTCTTGTCGATGCACGCTTCCGCCAACATTGGCAGTGATGGAAGTACGGCGGTGTTTTTTGGTCTGTCAGGAACAGGAAAAACGACTCTTTCTGCGGATGCGTCACGTACCTTGATTGGTGACGATGAGCACGGATGGAGCGAGAGTGGTATTTTCAACTTTGAGGGCGGTTGCTATGCAAAAGTCATCAATCTCTCAGAGGAGCAAGAGCCTGAGATTTACCAGACGACGCGCACTTTCGGCACAATTCTGGAAAACGTAGTGCTGGATGAAAATACGCGCTCTATTGATCTCAATGATGGATCTCTGACGGAAAATACGCGCGCCTCCTACCCGATCTCTCAGGTACCCAATGCCTCTACTTCGGGTCGTGGGGGTCAGCCTAAAAATATTATCTTTCTGACTTGTGATGCGTTCGGGGTATTGCCTCCCATCGCGCGATTATCACCCGCACAGGCGATGTACCATTTCATTAACGGATATACCGCGAAGGTCGCGGGCACGGAAAAAGGCGTTACGGAGCCTGTGCCCACATTTAGCCCGTGTTTTGGCGGCCCTTTTTTACCGTTGCATCCCCGCCAGTATGCGGAGTTGTTGGGTCAGAATATTGAAAAGTATGGCGTCAATGTCTGGTTCATCAACACAGGCTGGACCGGTGGGGCTTATGGTGTTGGTAAACGGATGGCGATCAACCACACGCGGACGATTGTTAATGCAGTTCTGGATGGGAAACTTGACAATGTCGCGACTGAAACCGATCCTGTTTTTGGTCTTGAAGTGCCGGTGGAATGTCCCGGGGTGCCGACCGACGTGCTTAACCCGAGGCTGACCTGGCCGGATTCCGTCGCCTATGATGCGCAGGCGAAAAAACTAGCGGGCCTCTTTCAGGATAACTTTGTGAAATATGCGGATGATGTGTCTGCAGAGGTTAGATTAGCGGGGCCTCTCGCTTCCTAAGCTAGGCTCTTCATAGTCTAACGTTCCTATAGAAATTTATTTTGGCCGTGAACAGTCGTATCTCTTGAACATGTCATCAGATTGGACCCATCAGGAACTTGTACAGGGCATCTGGAATAAAGACTGCGCGCTTTGGAGTTCTGACCCGACGATACAGTTATCGATTGCGGAGCGCTTAGGCTGGCTCAACAGCCCTAGGTGGTTGTTGGAGAATGCCGATTCACTTTCTGAGTGGGCGCGAGAGATGACGGGCCGAGGTTTCAATCAGGTCATCTTGGTGGGCATGGGAGGATCGAGTCTCGCAGCTGAAGTGATTGTGGACGTGTTTGAGTCGACAAATAACGCTTCGGTGACGGTACTTGATAGCACTCATCCTGACACAATCACTGAATTATTGATCAATCGAGCGTGGTCCAGAATTTTATTTGTATTTGCGTCGAAGTCAGGCACAACGATTGAAGTTCAAAGTTTATGTAGCTGGGTGCTGGATAATCTGGAGGAGCAAGGCGTAGCTGAACCAGGTTCCCAGTGCGTTGCCATTACTGATCCAGGCACGCCGCTTGCTGCGTTGGCCGTCCAACGGTGTTTTCTGGATTGCATCGAGAGTCCATCTGATGTGGGAGGGCGTTTTTCGGCGCTAACTGTATTTGGCATGGCGCCGGCCGCTCTTTCCGGGGTGCCGATTAATCGGCTAGCCGACAACGCACAGCAAATGGCTGAACGCTGCCAAGGAGTCGATGTAGATGAAAATCCTGGTTTGGCTTTGGGTCAGTGGCTCGCGACACAGATCAATGCAAATCGGGACTGCCTACAACTATATGTGGACGAGTCTTTCCAGTCTCTTGCGGTCTGGCTTGAGCAATTGATCGCCGAGAGTCTAGGCAAGAACGGAAAAGGATTACTGCCGCTCGGTAATGCGACGCCTGCAGCGTCATCCAGTCGACTGGTGCGTGTTAATTTAGGGTCATCATCTGATGATCAATTTTGGCAACGGGTTGATAGCGTTGAAGATCAAGTGCCCTCATTCAAGATCGTTTTGGATGAACCTGAAGATGTTGCGGGAGAGTTTTTTAGATGGAGTTTTGCGACGGCGGTTGCCGGAGCATTGATTGGGGTTAATCCTTTTGATGAGCCGGACGTCTCGGCCAGTAAAAAAATCACCAGAGACCTTCTTGACGCTCAAGAACTTAAAACAGAGCCAACGGTCGTCCCGGTTGCTGAACTAGCAGCTACGCTTCGAAGTGCAGGTTCCCGCAGTTATCTGGCGGTGCTCAATTATCTACCGTCTGATCCCACGGTCAACGATATGCTAGACGAATTTGCGCAGTCGGTTCGAGATCGTTTTGCATTGCCAGTTTCGATCAATGCGGGTCCGAGATACCTACATTCGACGGGCCAGTTTCATAAAGGAGGGCCTGATCACGGTGTTTTTCTTTTTGTGTATGGCGAACCTTTACAAGATCTTGATATTTTTGCTGAGGATTTTGGTTTTGCAGCACTCAATCAGGCTCAGGCGATGGGGGACTGTGCGGAACTCTCGAGGATTGGTCGATCTGTTTGTTGGATCAATCTGGATGGGTCGCGTTTTGCTCAATTGCAAAGGCTGCGCGCAATACTGAGAGAGTGCCTGGACTGGTGAATCAAGTTCGAGTGATTTCGTTTGATCTTGACGATACATTATGGGCTATTTGGCCCGTCATTGATCGTGCGGAAGCACTTTTGCATGATCATCTTTGCACACATTTTCCTCGTATTACTGAACATCATGATCGAACTGATCTACGACGACTTAGAAATGCTCTAAATGACGAGCGGCCTGACATTGCCCATGACCTGACTGAGTTGCGGAGAGTATCGTTTGAGTCACTGCTAGAGCAGTACGATTATGATTCGAACGCCTCCTATGATCTGGTTGCGCGATTTCTGGAGTTACGACATGACGTGACTCTTTATCCAGATGTCATACCCGCGCTTGAAATTCTCAGCGACAAATTCACCTTGATAGCAGTGTCAAACGGTAACGCTGATGTATCACGACTGGGAATAGGCAAATTTTTTTCTGGACAGGTAAGCGCCCGCAGTGCCGGCGTTAAAAAGCCTGATCCAAAAATATTTCAAAAGGCATGTGAAATAGTGAACGCTAAGTCCTTTGAAGTTCTGCACGTGGGCGATCACCCGCTGGAAGATGTTCTAGGTTCTCAGGACGCAGGATTGCCAGCGGTTTGGATAAATAGAAGTGGCGATCAATGGCCGCATGATCGGCAGACCCATCTTGAAGTGACTGATTTGACCGAGCTTGTGAAGCTCCTGAGTCAGGCGCGCTAACTTAATTTAAAGGATTCTGCTTTGGAGCGTAACGTTGATGTTGCCATTATTGGGGCAGGCACCGCGGGCCTAAGCGCCATGTCGCAGGTACGCCAAGCAAAGAAAGACTTTGTTTTGATTAATGGTGGCGAGCTGGGTACGACCTGCGCGAGAGTAGGCTGCATGCCTTCGAAGGCATTAATTCAGGTTGCACATGATCTTCACCGCCGCGAAATTTTTGAACGTGAGGGTATTGAGGGCGGCGCTGATTTGACCGTAAATCTCCCTGATGCGCTGGAGCATGTTCGTGATCTTCGTGACATTCTGGTTGATCGTGTCCTTGCGAATTCAACAGATCAGATGGGTGAAACGTTTATCGATGGGTATGCACGATTCGTTGACCCCGGGGTTCTTCAGGTCGGTCAGGAAATTATTCATGCCAAGAGCATTGTTATCGCTAGTGGCACAAGACCGTTTGTCCCTGATGAGTGGGTCGACTTTGGTGAGCATATCATTACGAGTGACACGATTTTTGAGATGGAAGATCTGCCTCAATCGATTGCGATCGTCGGTCTTGGCATTATTGGGCTCGAGATTGGTCAGGCGCTTTCCCATCTTGGGGTGACCGTGACAGGAGTTGATCAGCTCGAAACGATTGCAGGTTTGAATGATCCCAGTGCGAGTCAAAGCGCGATTGAATTGATGACCCGGACATTTCCGGTCTGGCTCGGTCATCAGGCAAAACTGACGTCAGAAGGCAGTCAAATTCGAGTGAGTGCGGGCGAGCACTCGGTTGTGGTGGATAAGGTGCTTGCCGCGATGGGTCGTCGTAGTAACGTTGACTGGCTTTCAATTGAAAACGCGGGCGTAGATCTTAATGAGGCTGGGTTGCCTGTGTTTGATCCGAATACAATGCAGTGTGGCGAGAGTCGGGTTTTTATCGCCGGTGATATCGCGGCCTTAAATCCAGTGCTGCATGAGGCGGCCGATGAAGGAAGAATCGCAGGGTACAACGCGGCCCGTCAAAACAGTACCGCTTTTAAGAGGAAGACGCCTTTCGCGATTACGTTCACTTCGCCGAATATCTGCACGATTGGCGCCTCTTTTGATTCGCTCGATCCGGGCACGATTGAGATTGGCGAAATGCGACTGGGCCCGGTGGGCCGGGCTTTAATTATGGGCGTGAATCGGGGCATTATTCGGATATACGTTGATAAATCGACGGGTATTCTCAAGGGCGCGACGCTGGTGGCCGCCCGAGGAGAGAATTTGGCCCATCTGTTGGCGTGGTGTATTGACGAGCAAATGACCGTTCTCCAGTTACTGAGAAAGCCTTTCTATCATCCGACGATGGAGGAAGCGCTCCAGGGCGCACTACGAGATGTTCTGTCCAAGCTTGATCTCAAAAAAACCGATGTACCGCCTGAATTAGAGGTGCTGACGTAGTCCCAATTAGGATTCAGCGTTTAATGGGCGCGACCGTATCGATAAAGGCTGGAAATTCTTCTCGCACGCGATCATTAAAAAAACGCTTGAGTGATTGAACAACAACAGGAAAAGCCATCTCGGACCAGGGAATGTTATTTTCTGAAAATAGCTCTGTTTCAAGACTTTCAATGCCGGATGCGAATTTTCTTTCCTTGAGGGACGCTCGAAAAATCATATAAACCTGATTGACGTGCGGGATATTAAAAACGCCATAAAGCCCGTTAATTTCGACATCTGCGCAAGCTTCCTCGAGTGTCTCGCGAGCAGCGGCTTGTTCAATCGTTTCGCCATTCTCCATAAACCCTGCAGGAATCGTCCAGAGTCCGTGTCGGGGTTCGATGCCTCGCCGGCACAGTAGGATTTGCCCTTCCCATTCCGGAATGCATCCCGCAACGATTTTTGGATTTTGGTAGTGGATGACCCCGCATCCATCGCAGACATGCCGCTCCTTCGTGTCACCGTCCGGTATTTGAATCGACACGGGATGCGCGCACTGATTGCAGAAATTCATATTTTCCTCGCCCTTATCTCCTAAAGCACTATAGCATCGCCTTTGCCTGAGAGCATGAAACGAGCTGATGTTGGGTTTATGCGCCTCGGCCATTGAAAAAATTGTGATAACAAGGACAATTAGGTCATGAAACCAAATGAGAATAAAAACGATGTCTGAAGATCAACAGCCGCTGCAGCAGAATGTGTTTGGCGAGCCCATTGAATTATGCTCCGATATGCCGTTGACGGGCTGGTTTCGCGATGGCTGTTGCAACACGGATGAGAATGATCGGGGCATGCATACCGTTTGCGCGAAGGTAAGCGATGAATTTCTCAGCTGGTTAAAGGAAGACGGAAATGATCTCATTACGCCCCATCCGGAGTTTGGATTTCCGGGCCTGAAAGCGGGAGATAGTTGGTGTGTCTGTGCGGGTTCTTATGCGCGGGCCATTGAGGCGGGTGTGGCTTGCAAGATTTATTTGTCCCGAACGCATATCGGGACATTACAACTTATTCCAATCGAAAAACTCAAACCATTTGCGCTGGATTTATCTTAAGTTGTCACAAAGAATCATCAGATACGCTTGACGAAAGTGCTTCGGTGAATTGTAATCAGTGTCCCGCTAGTGTTGTCCTAATGGCCAGGTAGCTCAGTTGGTAGAGCAGTGGACTGAAAATCCTCGTGTCGGTGGTTCGATTCCGCCCCTGGCCACCA
>JABHUE010000104.1 GCA_018672825.1 Pseudomonadota bacterium
CCACAACCCCAAGGATAACTCCTAATGTACCGAGTCCCATACCGGGTCCGATATAGCCAAAAGCTATATCGCTGAACAAAAAACTTACTGAAGCGACGGCAGTCCTTGCGCTCATCTTACCTGCACCGTAAAAAACTATTTTTATCGAAATAGTCTTCTGGAAGAAATTTAGCCCCCGTAACCACAAGGACTTCGTTCGTGTCATGATTATACTGATTGATAAACTCGAAGGTCTTTTCACCCTCTTTAGAGACCTCAAAAACACGCCCCTGCTTTGGGCTAGTCACCAGGATACCTTGATTCGGTGTGATATCCATTTTTCCCATATGGGAGCTATAGAAATCAAAATCATCCCCCTTAACCACACGATTTGCTTCCATCGTTACAGGATCTATTTGAATAATATTTGAATTTCCGCGATGCATATTGTTGTCGTATACGTATAGTTTACCGTCCGGATTCCAATCAGGATCATGTTGACGTCGCCATTGTCCAACACGCCACCACTTAACACGCAAATTATCAGGATTAACTATCGTTATTAGATTAAGAGACCTAAAGCTAATCAACAAATCGCCAACCGCAAATTGCGGATACCCAACGGCACTCTCGGCCAAGAGAGGCTCTAAGTCGTTAGGATGATGAGGATCGTGGCCCCAAGTTGACTCACTGTCTCCATCTTTTTGCCTAATGCCGAAAAGATCCAACTCGGGATTGGCTTTATCGAGAGCCGCAATATTAAGTGTCCTTAGGATCTCAGATGTATTTATATCAACTTTGACCATATCGTGATTTCGCCAAGCCCAAACTGCGCTAGCGCCATCGCTCGCCACAGAATGATGGAAATTCCCTTTAATCTCCCAAAGCCGATTTCCACACGCGTCTATGCGATATAGGCCATTTCCCCCATCAAATGAATAGATCAATGAGCCGTCCTGAAACACCTCCAAGCCATGTAAATACTTATTGGTATCTTTTCGCTCCGCATTCGTTTCATTGTCTTCAGTCACTTTCCATTGATGAACGACACTCCCTTTATCATCGAGAAGAATCGCGCCATGCATGGCGGTTTCCGTGTCAAACGCGCCATAAATAAACCTGAGACCACTTTCTATCTTATCGGAAATAAAAACCAGTCCTGAATCACGCCGTTTGTTTGCATCCGGAATCTCAACGGGCTGATAACTGGATTGTTCTGAATCCGCGATAACGTAGTTTTCAAGTAAGCGACTAGGTTTGAGACCAAGATCATTTTCAATTTTTTCTTTAACGGTTTTTTGCTCTTCTCTTTCTCCAATCAAAAAGCTTCGAACACTCATTACATGATCGTAAGGCCAAACACGTGCCATGATCACATACATCCCAGATAAAAAAGAAAAAACGGAGACGAGATAAACAGTGGCGATAATCAGAAACTTCTTGCTCATAGAAAGTAATAAATAATTTTTGGGATATAAAGTGCGAGTGGCTTTGATTACGCGCGACATAGATTTTTAGAAAATCGGGGCTTGGGGGATGTTATCATCTACACTACACCTGTTTCTAGTTTCTCTATTTTTTTAGGTTAGTTTTAATGCACCCCTCCGGCAATGTAAGAAGATATGATTCGTTCGATATCATCTAATGTCGCGGGTTAAACGAGGCGTTTTATCGTGCGAATTTTAGTCACTGGTGGTACTGGCTTTACGGGTAAGGCTCTCGTAAAAAGATTGCATCGAGATGGTCATGAGGTGGTCGCGCTAGATTACAAAGAGGGCATTAAGACTCAGGAAATTCGCGATTGGGGTGTACGGGTCATTATCGGCAGCGTAACGGATCCCGCGGTGGTTAAAGAAGCAATGCAGGGAGTCGATGTTGTCCACCACCTTGCGGCCGCATTTCGGGAGCTCAATGTCCCGAACACTTACTATGACGAGGTCAATGTTGGCGGGGCAAGAACCGTGCTTGAGGCTGCTGTATCCGCTGGCGCGAAACGGTTTATCTACTGCAGCACATGCGGCGTTCATGGAGACGTTCAGCACCCGCCCGCAAATGAAGACGCGCCCATTGCAGCTGCTGACTACTATCAACAAACTAAATATCAGGCGGAACCGCTCGTACATGAGTATCAAAACCGCGGCCTTTCCACTGTCATTCTGCGCCCAGCAGCCATCTATGGGCCAGGCGATCCCGAGCGGTTTGGGATGATCTTTCGCCGCGTGGCAAAGGGCTCATTTCCGATCTTTGGAGATGGAAAAGCGTTTTATCATCCTTTGTATATCGATAACTTCGTCGACGCGCTCGAAAAAGTAACGCACGATGGTGTGGGTGATGGGCGCACCTACTTAATTGCGGATCACGAATACGTGACGACAGAAGAGCTGGTGAACCGGGTTGCGGCAGCGATGAATCGATCGGTCAAAACGCCTCATTTCCCATTCTGGCCGTTATGGCTCGCGGGCCACTTTTTTGAAAAAGCCTGTAAGCCGCTGAAAGTCGCGCCGCCGATCTTTCCGCGGCGTGTTGACTGGTATCGGCAAAACCGCGCTTTTGATATCTCAAGAGCACTCAACGAAATCTCGTATAACCCGAGCGTGGGACTGGATGAAGGTTTGCGCGCCACCGCAAAATGGTACGAAGAAGAGGGTTACCTGTAACACGTTCAACTCGTGCCACTCAACAACGCATCCTTGTCGTCATTTGAAATCTAGAAATCAGTGGGCGCGCCACCCTCTTTTTTACGACGCTCAACAAAGCCTGTCAGCTCCTCTCGTATTGCGGACTCCATGGGGGGCTCAACATACTCAGCGAGGACTTCTTTATATATGCGGTTCGCACGCATCGGTGTTTCAATCGATCCAGATTGCTCCCAACTCTCGAAGTTGCGCCAGTCCGATAAAAAAGGACTGTAGTAAGCGTCTTTAAAACGAGACTGGGTGTGATCCGCACCCAGAAAGTGTCCTGATGGCCCCACGTCACGAATTGCATCAACCGCAAGATCTTCGTCCGAGACCCCGATCGGTTTCTGGTAATACGCAAACTGCTGTAGCAATTCACAGTCGATCACAAATTTTTCAAAACTCGCGCAAAGTCCGCCTTCCATCCATCCGGCCGCGTGATAAATGATATTGGCATGAGCGCTTGAGCACGCCCAGAGGGAAGCCGTACTCTCCCAGGTGGCTTGCGCATCAACACAGTTCGCTGCGTTTGCGTTTGATGCCCGCCATGGCAGGTTATAAAACCTTGCCATCTGCCCTGACATTTGTGTTGCGCGAACATATTCTGGAGTTCCAAACGCCGGCGCCCCTGATTTCATATCAACATTTGACGTAAACGAGCCGTAAGCCACAGGGGCTCCCGGTCGAATCAACTGCAAAAGCGCAACTGCTGCAAGACATTCTGCTGTCTGTTGCGCGATCGCGCCTGCCAGCGTCACCGGCGCCATGGCGCCCGAAAGCGTGAAGGGGGTAATAATGACCAACTGATTTCGGCGCGCCAAGCGCATTGCACCATCAAGCATTGGCCAGTCATGCTTAAGCGGTGATGACGAATTGATATTGGTGAACATCTTGGGGGACTGTTCAAATTCTGAATGGCTAAAACCCCCTGCAATACGCACCATCTCCATTGCGTCCTCAACCCGCTCAACCCCAAGAGAATAAGCGTGAACTAGCTTGTCAGTCATGGTTAACAGATCAAAAAGACAATCCAGATGCCGAATTGATGGGTGAATATCAATGGGTTCAACCGGGTATCCGCCAGTGAAATGAATACAATCAAAGCTCTGGGCGAGTCGCAAAAAATTCTGGTAGTCCTTACGGTTGCCGACACGTCGGCCATTATCTAAATCAGAGACATTAGGTGGACTCGCAACCAGGCCAAACGCCGCCAAATCTTCGCCAAACACCAAACGACGATCTTGATTTCTAGGCGTAAGGGACACGTGATCTGGCGCCTTGTTGACCTGTTCCATCACAAAATCGCGATCCATACGAACCGTTGGTGATGAGTCGGTAATCTTGCAACCCGCTACCGCGAGCACATCACGCGCTTTTTCATGTAAAAAATCAATTCCGATTTCTTCAAGGATTTGCATGGCCGCTTCATGGATTCGCTGCGCACCCTCTAGGCCCACGGGCTCTACTGGGGGATCAAGATAGCGAGGCTGATCCCAAGGCAACTGCGCAAGCGCCTGTTTTGCCGCGCCACTGTCTCGTGCCTTACGTCTTCGACCTCTCCTAACCTCTGGTGCTGATGCTGGCGACTCTTTATTGGTCATTGCTATGTAATCAAAATTGAACTCGCTCTAGTTTCCGACGAGCATTAAAGATCATCATATGTTTTGGCGACGTTTGTCGTTCAACCAAGGACAAAAATCTAAAAGAAATGGTCTGATTAAGGGTTAAAAGCGGATTTATCATCCGCCCCGACTACCACGAACCTGCCTGCTATGATTGCGGCTGATGAGTGGATCAAAAACACAAGTAGGGCGATAAATAACCCAACATAACTTTTCAAAAAGTAGAAGGGAAATGAAATTTTCATCGAAACAAAAAGGCACCGCTCTGGGGATGTTAATTGGATTCTTGTCTGCTTTGACTGTTGTCATCCTCGGCACGCGTTTAAATCCGTTTCAAATGAGTCCGGCCGCAGATGACTTCCAGGCATTACGCATCGCGGCGATTTCCGTTATCTCGGTGTGCATATTTTTAGTCTTTTCGATCGGAAGAATTGCTCGACACCGGTTCTTTTCTCCCGACGACATAGACGGGGCGGGACTGACCGCAGGAACCGCTAAGGTAAAATTACTGCAGGCGGAACTGCAAAATACGATCGAGCAAACCCTACTAGCGATTATTGTTTATTTCAGTTGGGCGATCCTCTTGCCATCCACATGGATTCTGGTGGTCCCGCTTGCTGCTGTAAGTTTTGCGATCGGTCGAATTCTCTTTTTTGCGGGCTACTCTGGTGGCGCCCCATCAAGAGCGGCGGGCTTTGCCCTGACTTTTTTTCCGTCCGTGCTGATGCTCATCCTCATTATTTACAACGTAACGCTTAAGCTCTACGCCTAGACGGCTCACTTTTTACGACGATGCTCCAACAGCCGCGGCATCAACTCGACAAGATTACATGGGCGCGTTCGGTAGTCCAGCTGATATGCGAGCAGCTTATCCCACGCGGTCGCGCAGGCACCTGAAGATCCAGGAAGCGAGAAGAGATACGTTCCGTTGGCGACGCCTGCAATTGCTCTGGACTGCAGCGAAGATGTCGCAATCTCTTCAAAAGAAATCGCTCTAAAAATCTCGCCGAAACCATCAAGCACTTTCTCGAAAAGTGGCGTGACCGCTTCGGGAGTGCCATCAAACCCCGTGACGCCGGTCCCCCCCGTCGTCAGCACGACCTGAACCGCCGGGTCTGCAATCCAGCGTGACACCACGGCACGGATCTGGAACACATCATCCGGCACGATGACCTTTTCAACCAGTGTATGTCCGGATGCAGTCAAACGATCAACCAGAAGCTTGCCCGACTTGTCATCAGACTCAGTGCGAGAATCCGATACCGTCATCACGGCAATCGGCACGGGGATTAATTCACGAATGATTTTAGGCATAACTCAAAGTGTTACTTGTGAAGCGTTTATGACACCCTTATTATAAGGTTGCTTTCCAACTGTATTGTTATTCAAAAAAGTTATGTCAATTCAGGTTCGTTTTTTTGCCAGTCTGCGCGAACGCGTTGGACATACTCGTCTTTCCATTGAAAGTGCGGGCATCGCGACAGCGCGTGATGTCTGGCATGCAGTCAGCGCCTCTCCACTTGATGAAGAAATGCTGGTCGCAATAAATAAGGCCTACGCAAGCCTCGATAAAGCAGTCTCTGATGGCGACGAAGTTGCTTTTTTCCCACCCGTAACAGGCGGCTAAACAGCAAATGCGCGTTGAAATTCGAGAGACAGCATTTGATCCGTGGCTAGAGGTATCGGCGTTTCGTCGCGATCACCTCGCGGCAGGACGCATCGGGGCGAGCGCTGTATTCGTTGGAACGATGCGAGATTTCAACGAAGGCGATGACGTCAAGTCAATGGTCCTGGAACACTATCCCGGCATGACAGAACAACATCTCGAGACGATGACGCAGGATGCCATCTCCAAACATCAACTGAGCGATGCGCTGGTTATCCATCGCGTGGGCACAATATTACCTGCAGATGATATTGTGCTGGTCGCTGCGTTTTCGGCGCATCGCAAAGAAGCGCTCATCGCGTGTCGCGAAATGATGGAAACGCTTAAATCAACCGCTCCTTTTTGGAAAAAAGAATCACTTGCCTCCGGTGAGCGCTGGGTTGAAAAAAACACAGCCGGCTGAACATATCCAAGCGATAAGCCGTCATCGACGAGCCACGATCCAAGAAAGATTTTGATCCGGGTCGGTGCCATCGGATAAATCTAAAATTTCGAGTCCTTTAAAACTCTGCTCTAACTCACCCGGTTGCAGAACATACTCGGCATTAAAACGGGGTACTTTTTTAAGATGATTAATGTTAAACGTGCTGAAAAACAATAGGCCGTTGTCAACAATAGCGTCCTGAATAAAAGGAAACAGCGCTCGATTAAGATATCGAAAACAACAGATCAGTGACCACGAGCCGGTTGGGAGCGGGTTGGCTTCTAGATCTAGAACAAGCGTCTCAATCGAGACGTCCTCTTCCTTGGCAAGCGCGAGCCCTAATTCCAAGCCTACCCCGCTGCAGTCGATGGCGGTCACCTCAAGGCCATGCTTTGCCAGAAAGACACTGGCATGGCACTTGCCTGCAGCGATATCAACGGCCGTGGCGCCGGTGAGCAACTTCTCAATAAACCCTAGATTTTTTTCAAGCAGGGGCTCGACACGCAAACTCGCCAATTCACTTTTTTGGTATTTCTCGTCCCAGCGAGAGGCATCAGTCACCATGACCTTTAGTTTTCCAAAAACTAGAAACGACCGGCACTGTCCGGGGATGGCACGGCATATTCTTCGTAATCCAGGTCCCCATCGTAAATGCTCACGCGGCCTTCCTGTTTCGAGATTCCGCGGCGCTTACCAAACGCTGAAATATCCTCAATCAGCGGCCGAGGGCTATAAGCCTTTAACCAAAGCCGCATAAGATGCCGGCGTTTATCCAGATCATCATGATCTATAAAAGCCGTTCGATTGTGTAACACCGTGTAGTTACTGAAAAAAAGAATATCTCCGGGTACAAGCATAAACTGTCGATAGCACTTGGCGCCATGGGCGACCTGATCCAGCGTATCTAACGCTGTGCTCTCGGCAGGTGTTTTCTCTTTGCCGAGATGGGTAAACGCCATCTCGATATAACTCCTCAAATAACTGATGCTGAGGCAGCCCTCTTTTTCAGAAAATACAGGAATTTTGTCCTGGGTAACAGGCGACTCACCGGGGGCCTGTTCACCAAAAAGATGGTACTGAAAACCTTCGCAAAGAATCGGCAGTACATCAGGATGCTGATCCAGGAGTTCGTTATAGATCGCAGCTGCGCCCGCATAACCACTCAGGCCGCCTTCGTGTGCCGCAACGAGACACATCATCCCGACAACATCCGTCGCATCAGTGTGCAGCGCAAGCTCAGTACTGTTTTGATAGGCCCGGTAACGCGGATTATCGCCACCCAAATTGACGACATGTCCGAGACGGTCACCGGCGAGACTTTGCGACTGGGCCTCCCCCATGTGTGCCCCAATGCCCCAAAAAATTATCGCGCAATCGTCTTTGGAGTAGCGCTCCATCGGGAGCCCTCGCAAAAGCACGAGGCCTTTTCCATAGTCAATCTCATGGATCCATTCTGCAATCACTTTCCGCAGGGAACCGAGCGGAAAATCATTTTTGGTAATTTCCTCTACCGCCAGGCCTTTGGCTTTAATTACATTTAACGCGCCATCCAGTTCAGCTAATTCCTGATCACCAAGTGGGTAGGCAATATCCAACTCGGAACGAACGGTGGCCGTTGTCCAGGCATTAGGATGGTCGATTCTTGAAGTCGGTAACATCTAGACAAGTCCGGCAAAAGGCTCGACCATGACCTGCTCGCCAGGTTGTGCACCTGCGCTATCGATTGGCAAAATCACAAAACAATTGGCCTGGGTCATCGAACTTAGAATCCCAGAGCCCTGGTCTCCCGTCGTTGAAACAACGAGCTCCCCGTTTTCGTCCTGAAAAAGCGCAGCCCGTTGAAACTCTGTACGACCCGGCATTTTTTTTAGCCGATCCTGAGTGCGAGCCATCAATCGAAGTGGCGCCCACGCGAGCTCTCCGGAGAGCCGCCTCAATGCAGGCAACACAAACTGATAAAACGTCACCATCACCGACACAGGATTGCCCGGAAGACCAAAAAAAAGGCTGTTGCCTACTTTCCCGAATGAAAGCGGCCTGCCTGGCTTCATTGCAATCTTCCAAAAATTAACGTCGCCTATTTCATCGAGGACATCCTTAACAAAATCAGCATCACCCACTGAGGCGCCTGCAGACGTAATCACCACGTCGGCAATATCGGCTGCCCGCAAAAACGTATCTTTGATCCGGTCTCGATCATCAGGCACGACACCCAAATCATTAAATGCCATACCAGACCGCGTCAGCATTCCATGTAATGTATAGCGATTGGAATCATAAACATCGCCCACTGCAAGTGGCTGACCGATAGACCGCAACTCATCACCATTAGAGAAAAAGGCAACGCGGGGCCTTCGAGTCACCGGAACCTCGCCGATACCAAGCGATGCGATCAGGCCCAGATCAGATGCGAGCAGTCGCCGCCCTGCCGTTAGCGCTACATCTCCGGCGGCCAAATCTTCGCCCGCTTTTCTAACATGTTGGCCTTGGCGCTGTCCGGGGGCTACGCGAATCAGATCACCTTCGCGCTCCACATGCTCCTGTATCACGATTGAATCAGCGCCCTCTGGGATCACCGCGCCGGTCATGATTCGAACCGCCTGGTTGGCAGAAATAGTTCCGTCAAAAGCCTTCCCCGCCCAAGAGGTCCCGATCACTTTTAGCGTTTCATTCTCTAGATCGGCAACTCTCACAGCATAGCCATCCATCGCAGAATTGGTGTGGTTAGGGACATTTTCGGGCGAGCGGATATCCGCCCCAAGCACTCGATCCAACCCCTCTCTTAGCGCGACGACCTCAGTGTGGGCTATCGGATCGACCGCTGCCGCGATTTTCTCAAGCGCAGTCTCGACTGGAATTAGCGATGGGTCGTATTCATCATCACAACTAGGCAAACGACTTACGGGTTGCTCAGCCTTCATGGCGACCTGCTCCAATCACCTGATCGACCACCCGACTTTTCCATCAGGCCGATATCAGTAATCACCATTCCGCGATCAACCGCTTTACACATATCATAGATGGTTAACAGTCCCGCGCTAACTGCTGCCAGCGCCTCCATCTCAACGCCCGTGCGCTCTCGTGTCTCGGTAATCACGGAGCAATCCACACGAGAATGCTCGGGGTCCAATTTAAACGCGACCTCGACTCGGGTCAGAAAAATAGGATGGCACAAAGGAATCGTTTCGGCTGTTCGTTTTGCAGCCATAATCGCAGCAACCCGTGCGACGGCAAGCACATCTCCTTTCGGATGCTCACCATCGCTGATCATTGACAACGTTGATGCCTGCATTTGAATTTGTCCTGTCGCCACGGCGCGGCGCGCAGTCACATCTTTTTCCCCAACATCAACCATGTGTACCTCACCTCGATCATTAAGGTGGGTGAGTCCCTTTTCTTTCGTCGTCAATTCAAAATCTGCCTGTCTGAAACGTATTAGTAGTTTAACGAGATTTTATTTTAACGGTCGCCATAGCCGTTATTAAAAATACGCGGTCATGATAGAATTTTTGCGTCTTCTCGGTCATTTCTTAGGATTTTTATGGTCAGTACCGCTTCCACGATGCAGGCGCTAGGCACAAAGGCCCCCCAATTCACACTTAGAAACACAAATCCAACAGGTGACGGTGAATTGATCTCTTTGTCTGACTACGCCAGTCAAAAAGCGCTGCTCGTTGCGTTTATCTGCAACCACTGTCCTTATGTGATTCATATTCGCGACGCTTTCACTCAATTTGCGAGTGAATTTGGGTCTCGAGGCCTAGCAATCATCGCAATCAATTCGAACGACGCCGAAAATTATCCCGATGACGGCCCCGAAAAAATGACTGAAGCGGCAGCGCTGCACGGGTTCAGCTTTCCTTATCTTTATGATGAGCGCCAATCGGTTGCGAAGGCGTTTCAAGCTGCCTGCACACCCGACTTTTTTCTGTTTAATGATAACCGTGAGCTCGTCTACCGGGGACAGTTTGACGCTTCCAGACCTAAAAATACCGAGCCCGTAACAGGCGCGGATCTTCGTCAGGCCGTCGAAGCGGCTCTCGCGGGGACCGCGTGCGAGGCTGAACAGATCGCGAGTATGGGTTGCAATATCAAATGGAAAGCAGGCGAGGCGCCAGATTATTTTTCGACTTAAAACAATCGCGAGATAAGGCTCACCCCAATTAGCCGCAACGTTTTATTTAGGCGTTGACGCCTGGTTTTTTACCTCACTCACAGCGGCTTCAAGTGCGGACTGATCCGCAAGATACTCGCTACCTGCGACCGTGAGATCATCATTGAAACGATAGACCAGAGGAATACCGGTTGGAACGTTGTATTGCATGATCTCGTCCTCGCTAAGGCCGTCAAGGTGCTTTACCAGCGCCCGAAGACTGTTTCCGTGAGCCGCGACGATCAATGTTTCATTATTCTCTAACCGGGGCACGATCTGTTCGTCCCACCACTGCGTCACCCGAACCAAAGTATCCGCTAAGGATTCGGTTGCAGGCAGATTATTAATTTCACGATAACGCAGGTCATGAGTCGGATGCTGATCATCTTCTCGCGTCAGCGCGGGGGGACTGATGGCATAACCTCGACGCCACTTAAGCACCTGCTCCTCGCCGTGACGGTCGGTCGTCTCTTTCTTGTCCAGACCCTGTAGCGCGCCGTAGTGTCGCTCATTCAATCGCCAATCCGTCTCAACCGGCACGTACATCTGATCCATCTCATCGAGGATTAACCAAAGCGTACGGATCGCCCGCTTTAACATTGACGATGCGGCCCGATCAAAACGAAACCCGCGCTCAGCGAGGGCCTTGCCGGCGGCTCTAGCCTCGCTTATCCCCCGCTCAGAAAGATCAACATCGACCCAGCCCGTAAAACGGTTCTGCAGATTCCAGACGCTTTGTCCATGCCGGACAAGAACAATTTGTTTCATGTGTGTTTCTCAGCCTGCATTGATTAATAGTTACAACCCAATCCTATCAACAAGTTGACGAAGCGCCTGACCTCTGTGGCTGAGTTGGTTCTTGCGAACACTTTCAAGCTCCGCCACACAGCATTGCTCTGATTCCACCCAAAAAACTGGGTCATAGCCAAACCCGTTTTCCCCACGAGACGTCGTGTGAATAAATCCCTCCCAGGTTCCCTCACAGATAACCGGCGTGGGATCCTGAGCATGCCGCATGTACACCATAAGACAACGAAAACGCGCGGTGCGCCCCTTAGCGGGTGTATTGCCTAGCATTGATAAAAGTTTATCCACATTGCGCGAATCCGTCGCTCCCTCTCCGGAAAATCGAGCCGAATAAACGCCGGGCTGGCCGTTTAGGGCGTCGACTTCGAGACCCGAATCATCGGCAATGGCCGCGCGACCGGTTTGCAAAGCCGCATTCTTTGCCTTGAGAATGGCGTTCTCAACAAACGTGGTTCCGGTCTCTTCAGCAGGCACAACACCCAGCTTACCCTGACCCACTACCGCATAACGCTGCCCTCGCAAAAGTGCATTAACCTCTTTGATTTTGCCCACATTGTCTGAGGCTAAAACGATCTCATCGATCATGGACGGCTCGCTTCGCGGGCCGTTTTTTGCTCAGCCATCAATTGCAAAATGCCCTTGATTGCCAGTTGCGTCATTGCCTGCATCTCTGACTCGCTAAAAGCCTGATGCTCGGCAGTGCCCTGGACTTCGATAAAACGATTCTCATCATTCATCACAAAATTCATATCCGTGTCTGCCGTGCTGTCCTCAGCGTAATCAAGATCCAATAGTGCCTCGTTATCTTTTAGTCCAACCGACACAGAGGCAACCTGGTGGATAACCGGAGCTACTTTTAACTTACCGGTGTCGGTCAAATGATCTAGTGCGTCGGCCAACGCCACCCAGGCGCCCGTGATTGAGGCTGTTCTCGTGCCGCCATCCGCCTGCAGCACGTCGCAGTCGAGGGTAATCGTTCGCTCGCCGATTGTCTTAAGATCAACCGCTGCCCGAAGGGAGCGCCCAATAAGACGCTGGATTTCAAGGGTACGGCCTCCCTGTTTGCCGCGTGCGGCTTCCCGGGCGGTTCGCTCACCGGTTGCTCGCGGCAACATGCCGTATTCGGCAGTAATCCAGCCTTGGTGCGACCCATGCAAAAACCGCGGAATCCGCTCTTCCACACTCGCAGTGCAAAGCACGCGGGTCTGGCCAAATTCAACAAGCACCGAGCCTTCTGCGTGTCGCGTAAATGATCGTGTAAATCTGATGGGCCGTAACTCATCAGGTTGCCGATTGTCTGATCTCACCATGTTTGGCCTCTCTATCAAAAAAATTTTGGAATTTCGATCATCATCGACACTCACCTTGACGGCAAATGATGATCAAACAAGGAAAAAAAATCTGTTAAAAAACGATAGGTTAAACCCCAAATAATCCGCTCGTCTTTCGCGCTCAAGAATATGCCGGGAAAATCAATAGCTCCAGCCGCATCATAGCGAACCGAAGTTCGTAGTGAGGGATCAAGAAGTTGTGAGATGGGCAAATGCATCACATCAGCAACCTCGTGATTGAGTGCGAGCCGCTCGTTCTGATCGGTAACAAACACAAAACACGAAATCATGAGATCCGCCGATCGCCCTCCGTGGCGACCGCGCATGTCATTAAGGCGTCCAATCAATTGAGCAGTCCCAAGCTCGAGACCAATTTCCTCAGCGGTCTCTCGGCGAGCGGCAGCCCCATCGACCAAATCGATCGTTTCTCGACGACCGCCTGGAAAAGCCATCTGACCCGACCAGGGGTCTTTTTCACACTCGGCTCTCTGAATAAACAAAATATTTGGATTATTATTATCTAATGAAACATCAAGAACTAAGGCAACTTCAGCCCTTCGAGGCAAATCGGAATCGTCAATAGAAGGTTGATGACTTTTGAAAAAGCCACGAATCGCTTTTTCGGGAATCACCAGTGAAAACCAGCTCCCATAATGACGCCATAACTTGCTTCACTCACGTCAGATCCGGTCAAAACGCCCGTGTAGTCAGTAATCTGGTAACGCCATCCGAGCCGGACATCAAAAAACGGGAAAGGATCCAGGACCAATCCGGCCTCGCCCGCAATCGAGGAGATATCTTGCCTGGCCCCGACATCGCCTAACGTTGGCGCCCATCCGATTTCGGTATAAATTTTCAAAAACCCCAACATCCCCACACGCCCCTCTGCCATGATTCTTGGGCCAGAGGCGCTACCATCTGCACCAAACCGGTTCTGCTCCCAACCGAGGCCTAACGCAAGAAAAGTAGAATCAGTCGCGCTCAGCAATCGATACTTAAAATCAAAAAAAGTCTGCTCATCTGGCGCCATGAGAACACTATCTTCATTGACCCGATATAACGCGCCCCGAAAACCCCAACGTTCATCAAGCCAGAGTTCACCATAGCCGCTGACCATCGGCGTATTAAAGTCGCCCGTCTCATAATCACCGACGCCCCATGCTAAAACACCAACCTCGCCATCAACAGGACCCAGCGCATCTACAGGGAGCGCGAATAACAACGTGAAACCAAAAACAAGTGGTCTAATATTTTTCATATCGATAGGTGTGAGCGGTTTTTACGATATTTTAACATTTGGCCCGAACCTACCGATAATTTACAGATCATCCGGATCGTGTCAGGGTAGAGAATATGGATCCTGTGACAACAATACGAGTAGACCGATGGCTGTGGGCGTCACGCTTCTTTAAAACCCGCCCTGATGCGGTATCCGCAATTAACGCAGGGCATATCCTCGTCAATGACCAACGCTGCCGGCCCTCAAAACTGCTTCAATGCGGCGACAGGCTCCTCATCCGGCGAGGACTCTTTGTCTCAAAAATTACTGTTCTGTCTCTAATCAATAAACGGGTATCAGCCACAATTGCCTCTCACACGTTCACAGAAGACCCAAAAAGCATCGAGGCGCGCAAAGACTTATCGTCTCGGCTGCGAGCAGAGTCGCCCCCCCATCGATCACAAAAAGGCCGGCCTGCTAAAAAAGAGCGTCGGGCCCTCGACCGCTTACGTTACGCCGAGAGATCCGACTAAATGCAGGGTGTAATCCTTGACGCTGGCAGTTTTGACCAGAACGATTTAATGACCTCATCTCTCGAGGACAGTCTTGAAAACTGGCATTGGCATCGCAGTACGCTACCCCATCAAACCATGGCGCGCATTGCGGATATGAATGTCATTGTGACCAACAAAGTCGCGATCAACGCCAGCGCTTTAGCAAGTTCTAGCCTTCGACTCATTGTTGTCGCCGCAACCGGAACAAACAATATCGATCTCGAAGAAGCCGAACGCAAAGCTATTGCAGTTTGTAACGTCCGCGACTACGCCTCCCCGGCGGTAAGCCAGCATGTCTTTTCGATAATTCTTGCGCTCTATACGCGCCTGTCCGATTATGCGAACGCAGTACGCGAAGGACGCTGGCATCAAAGCCCGGTCTTTTGTTTGTTGGATTATCCAATAAACGAGCTTGCCGGAAAGACGCTCGGCATCATCGGGTATGGCAATCTGGGAAAACGGGTTGCAAAGATCGCGAAGGGCTTCGATATGAAAGTGGTCATTGCAGCAAGACCCGGGACGACGACGATCCCACCTGACCGCGTGTCATTCGACGAATTAATTGATACCTCTGATGTGATCTCTTTGCACTGCCCGCTGAACGATAATACAAACAATCTCATCGACCACCGCGAACTTAAAAGAATGAAATCGGGCGCTATCCTTATCAATACTGCACGTGGCGGGATCGTAAACGAATCCGCCTTGGTGGAAGCGTTGCGCAGCGGAGAGATCGCGGGCGCAGGAATCGATGTACTGACACAGGAGCCGCCCGACAATTGTCAGCCGCTCATGAGTGGTGATATTCCAAATCTGATTGTCAGCCCACATAACGCGTGGGGCTCGATCCAGGCACGCCAACGTCTTGTCGATGAAGTGGCTGACCTCATCAAAGCGTTTCGTAACGGCCAAGCACGAAACCTGTGCTTGCCAGACTAGAGAAAATCTCATCAAACCGCCTCTCGCGCTTTACGTCCACCTCCCATGGTGCGAACAAAAGTGTCCGTACTGTGATTTCAATTCACACTCGTTAAAAGGCGATCTACCCGAGGGTCTTTACATTGATCAAGTGCTCATGGATCTTGAATCAACGGTTTCATTGCGTGGCTCAAGAAAATTCGAAACCGTATTTTTCGGTGGTGGTACGCCGAGCCTTTTTACCCCATCGGAAGTCGGGAGAATAATTCAGTATTTGAACAACACTTCCGTGCTAGAACAAAGTGCAGAAATTACGCTTGAAGCAAATCCAGGCTCGGCTGACGCCGCTCGCTTTGAGGGTTATCGAAGTTATGGCGTGAATCGATTATCGCTAGGCGTTCAAAGCTTCAATGATGAAAGCCTGCGCTCGCTTGGACGCATTCATGATGGAAAACAAGCCGCCAACGCATGTGAAATCGCCAAAAAATCGGGATTCGACAATTTCAATATTGATTTGATGTTTGGGTTGCCTGGCCAAAATAAACAATCTGCATTATCGGACCTTGAGTCTGCACTTAGCCATGAACCCAAACATCTTTCACTATACCAATTAACCATTGAACCCAACACGCCGTTCGCCGCAACGCCACCCATATTGCCGGACGAAGAGACCTCTTGGACCATTCGTTCTGCAGTTCAATACGAAGCGCAGCAGGCAGAGTTCAATCACTACGAGGTTTCTGGTTTCGCACAATCTGGCTATCAGTGTGCTCATAATCTTAACTACTGGCAGTTCGGTGACTACATTGGGGTTGGGGCAGGCGCCCATAGCAAAATCACTGTCGAAAACGCGGTTTACCGATGGTTTCGGACCCGACACCCAAAACACTATATGAATCCGGCGGCACCCCAGCAAACACCGCAAATTGGTGATCCCATCAAGCAGCAGGATCTTTTGTTTGAATTTTTACTCAATGCCTTACGATTAAAAGAGGGCTTTCGTTTTGAACTTTTTGAAGAACGCACCGGGCTACCGTGGTCATCCCAATCCGGGATTATCTCAAAGGCTGTTGATGACGGTCTTTTGGAGATTAGGGCAAACCATGTCCGGACGACGCCACTCGGATGGCGATTTCTAGATGAGATTCTCCAACGGTTTTTACCCGACTAACAACGGCTCATAGCGCGTGCTATGATCATTTGGGTTAACAATCGACTTCATTTCTTTTTTATCATTCATTTGGCAATGACCTCTCATCAAAGTAATGCCTGTACTCTGGCTTAAAGCGCTCCATATTATCTTTATGGTCACTTGGTTCGCGGGACTTTTCTATCTCCCTCGCCTTTTTGTGTACCACGCGATGACCGAAGATGAAGCAACTCGCGCGCAGTTCAGAATCATGGAGCGGAAGTTGTATTACGGCATCATGAATCCCGGAGGAGTACTCACGGTTCTTTTTGGAATCTGGCTCTGGTTAGGCTATGGCATTGGCGACCACTCACTCTGGCTGCAACTTAAAATTGGTCTAGTCCTCGTACTCATCGGGTATCACTTCTGGTGCGGTCGGTTAGTCAAACGCTTTCAGGAAGAGGCCAACGTTCACAGCCATATTTTCTACCGATGGTTTAACGAATTTCCTGTCCTGATTTTAGTGGGGGCGGTTTTGCTAGTGGTTCTAAAACCCGTATAACACGCTGAGCTGATGTTTCAGATCGTTCTCTATCAACCGGAGATTCCGCCCAATACTGGAAATATTATTCGGCTCTGTGCAAATACCCGGTGCTCCTTACATCTGATCGAGCCACTCGGGTTTTCGATCAGCGACCGGGAACTTCGTCGAGCTGGTCTGGATTACGCTAAAAATGTTGAGCTAAAAACCTACAACAGTATTCAAGACTACGCGTCTCATCAGAACAAAGAGCGACTTTTTACGTTTTCGACCAAGCATCATGTTTCATATACGACGTGCGATTTCCAGCCCGGCGATTCGCTTATTTTTGGTCCGGAAACGAGGGGTTTGCCAGATAGGGCGCGCGAGCTCGCAACAGAACACCATCGGGTCACCATTCCCATGGCGCCATCAAGCCGGAGCCTAAATCTTTCAAATTCTGTTGCGATCGCGGTTTATGAGGCTTGGCGTCAGAACAAATTCTCGACTGTCTAAATAAAAAACTAAAGATCAACATAAATCACTTCAAGACCCATTAATCTCAGTGCGGCTGCAACAACAGGTAACTCGTTGGTTCCAATCCGGACTTTTGAGCCGATGTAGATAGTGCCCAGCGAATCAACCTGAACTTTCTCGACAACACGTTGGATCTTTAATGCCGAGAGCGATTTCAGGACGGCTTCGCTTGTTGCCCTGCCCGTCGTGTCGCAAAAATAAAGCTGATGAGTGCTCTTGCGATAGACTGATTGCGTAACAGACAATCGATTAACTAGCCACGATTCTATAATTCGATCGCGTGACACCCCTGGCCGCATGTTGGCGATATCGGCAGACTCAGGCGCTCGAAACTTGCTATAGACTTGACTCCGGCGATCAAAACAGGTCGATAACTTTGAAGACATGATGACAATTCATTCCGCTATTAAAGCCTGCGTACTTCGCGTATGCGAGAACCGGAAATTACCAGATATCGCACGGCTTTATCCACCTTCTGAAAATATACCGCATCGACGCGATAAAAAATTTGGCGTTATTTCCCTAACGGATGGAAGCTGTGGCTTTTTTTTCGCAGGTTTTGGTAATACCCAGTCTCAATTACAACAGTTCAATTCCCGAAAACAACTAAACGCACCCACGATAAGCTATCTAAATTGGTGTAACAGCAACGACCCTTTCGAGGCCGCTATTGGATTTGGCGTTCTTAATGCGGTCAGCCAGCATCTTCTCAAAGCTGCACATTATCAACTTGATCAGGCGAGCGATCCGGTTGGCCAGTTAAATCTCACCTCCGGGCAGCATGTCGGCATGGTCGGATTTTTCCCGCCTCTCGTTAAAGCGCTAACCGAACAAAAAATTCGGTTAACCATTATTGAAAAAGACAAAAAGTTTCTCGATCGTTCAGGCCCCTTTGAAATAACTTCAGACATTAACCGAATCAACAAATGTGACCAGGTGCTCATTACCGGTTCAACATTGATCAATCATACCCTTGATGAAGTGATGGAAAATTGTTCGCGCGATGCTCAAACCGCACTCATTGGGCCCACGGCCTCCTGCTTACCAGACCCGCTGTTCGAACGTGGAATTGATGTCATCGGAAGTACTACCGTTACCGACTCCAGACTTCTTGCCGAACTTTTAGAGACGGGTGAACCTTGGGGTGACGCAACTTCAAAATACTGTATTTCCCGAGAAAATTATCCTGGGATCGAAAACCTGCTCACACTAACCTAATCGATTTCAGTGACAGGTATCCATCTTCCGTTACCCCTGGCAATAATATAATTTCAACATGATGCGATTTTTTTCACCGCGGTTTCTTCTAGTGGCACTTTTAATGGCTTCGTGCGCTCACGCCGGCAAAATAAACCCCGCGCTAAATCTTCAATTTGATGGCGCAAGCGCTCAAGAGAAAAATGCTGTTATTTTGATTTTATATACAGCGAGTTATTGTCACTATTGCGGTCGGGTTAAGGCTGAAGTGTTCAATCATCTTGCAGACGATCCTAAATATCAAAATCACATCATTTTGCGTGAGGTGATTATTGACAGCGAAATTACGCTTCGAGAATTTGGCGGCTCAATTGTTGATCACTCAGATTTCGCAAAAAAACGCGGCGTCTTGATCGTGCCCACTCTCGAAATTGTTAACCCAAAAGGTCATGAGTTAGCAGAGCCCCTTGTGGGTGCAGGTATCTCAGATTTTTATGGTTTCTACGTTGAACAACGAATTACGGATGCTGTAAACCAACTTAATCTGGAGAAAAATCCATCATGAATCTTCCGTCCTCAGCGAGCGAACTGATGCTTGGAACCCAGGCCGTTTTACCCGAGTGGATTGACTATAACGGCCACATGAACGTCGCGTACTACGTGCTCGCATTCGATCAGGGTGTCGATGAGCTGATGCGACAGATCGGCATTACACCAGAATATCTCGCGTCCGAAAAATCATCCACATTCACGTTAGAAATGCATATCAACTATTTGCAGGAACTGCACCTCGGGGACCCTCTGCGGCTTACCTGTCAGCTTCTTGATGCCGATACCAAACGAGTCCATTATTTTCTAAAAATGTTCAACCCCGAGAAAGAATACCTGGCAGCCACCAGTGAACAGATCATGATGCATGTGAATCTCGAAAGCCGTCGCTCTTCCCCTTTTCCCACAACGATAGACTCAACGATTAATGGCCTGCTCGATGCACACAAGGATTTACCAAAACCAGAGCAAGCAGGAAGAATCATGGGGATTCGCCGACGCTAACGTCAAGAAAATCAACGATCAATCCCCGATTCTCTCAATGATGCCGTCCAATTCATCAAGAGAGTTGTAGACAATTATCAGTTTGCCTGATTTGCCATTTTTTGACTCGAGTTGCACGGGGGCTGCCAACTTTTCGGAGAGCATCTCTTCAAGTCGTTTGATATCTCGGCTTCGGCTCTTCTTTTTCTTTTTCTTCGAGCCTTCTGATCCTGACTCAAGCATCCGTCGCACCAAATCCTCGGTTTGACGCACCGAGAGATCTCGTTTTACGATGGTGTGTGCCACGATCGCCTGTTGATCTTTAGGGAGTCCGAGCAAAACTCGCGCATGCCCTGCTTCAATCAAGCCTGCCTCCAGATCTTCGCGCACACTCGCCTCCAATCTCAGCAAACGAAGCAAATTACTGACAGCGGCGCGAGAACGCCCAACGGCTTGTGCCGCCTGCTGATGAGTCAAACCAAACTCATCCAGCAATCGTTTAAGACCCGCCGCCTCCTCGATGGCATTGAGATTTTCGCGTTGAATATTTTCGATCAAACCCACAGCGAGCGCGGCCTCATCGGGCACCCGGCGCACCACAGCAGGGACCTCGGTCAGCCCGGCAAGTTGAGCGGCGCGCCAGCGGCGCTCACCCGCGATTAATTCGTAGCCCCCTCCAGCCGTCTCGCGAACCAAGAGTGGCTGAATGATGCCTTGTGCGGAAATTGACGCAGCTAACTCCTGTAAAGATCCCTCATCCATCCGAGTGCGCGGCTGATACCTGCCTTCTCTAATACGACTGACAGATAATTGTCTTAGCTCACCGCTTCCGGAGCTTGATTTCGCAGCGCTGCCGCCCAGCAGCGCATCCAGACCTTTTCCTAATCGTGGTTTTGGACTCATCGTTCAATAACGCCTTCAAAAGTTGTCGCTTCGGTATTACTTTTCAGCAATTCTCTCGCCAGTTGACGATAAGCTATGGCGCCTGGGCAATTTGGGTCATAGTCAATCACAGACTTACCGAACCCCGGCGCCTCAGCCAAACGAACGTTTCGAGGAATTACGGTCTCATAAAGACGTTCGTTATAAACATTACCAAGCTGTTTGGAGACTTCATTGGTCAGTGAGTTGCGTCCGTCATACATTGTGCGCACAACGCCTTCGAGCTCAAGATTCCCATTGATACTGTCCTTGATTCGGCGAATCGTATCTTCCAGCCCCGCTAACCCTTCGAGTGCGTAGTATTCACACTGCACGGGGATCAAATATGAGTCTGCCGCTACAAGTGCGTTCAGAGTTAACACGTTAAGTGCGGGCGGGCAATCGATGAGAACAAAATCATAATGGGTCGCGGTTTCCAGAGCGGCTTTGAGTTTGTAATTATCACCTTCATCTTCGCCAGTGAGCTCAACCTGAGCACCTGCCAGACCCGCCTCAGCTGGCAGCACATCAAAACCTGACTCGCTCGAAACAATAGTCTCTGCTAGCGAGCAGCGATCCAGTAACATTTGATAGACCGTACAGGATAGGCCCTCGCGATCGATGCCGCTACCTACTGTTGCGTTTGCCTGAGGATCAAGATCAATCAACAAAACTTTCTTTCCCTCTTGACCAAGCGCAGAAGCGAGATTGATCGTCGTGGTGGTCTTGCCCACGCCTCCCTTCTGATTTGTAACCGCGATTGTTTTGGTCAATTTCTATCCTATTAAATCTCTAATTTTGACTATGTGCCTACGGGCGCTGAGTCCCGGCACCGAAACCGGAAAAACCTCGGTATTGTCGCGGTGCTCTGGTGACAACGCCTCTAACTCATCATGAGGATAGGCGCCCTTCATTGCGACCAGCCTCAGCGTGGGATGGTGAAGGTGGCCGGTCATCTGAAGCAATCCCGCGAGCGACGACACCGCGCGCGCTGTAAGCGTATCAAAATTCACTGTGCCGGGGTAATCCTCAACACGGCCGTCAAAAATGGCGAGGTTTTTGACCCCAATATGCGCTTTAACCTCTCGCAAGAAGCCCGCCTTTTTACTCTTGCTTTCCACCAAAGTCCAGTTTTGTTGTGGAAAACAGATTGCCATCACCATGCCAGGAAAGCCGGCCCCAGACCCCACGTCGAGGCAGTTGGGCCCGGAGATAAAAGCCGCCACGCTTAAACTATCCAGCAGATGATGCGTCAAAATTTTCTCGGGCTCGTCCACCGACGTTAAATTATGCACTCGATTCCACTTACACAAGAGCTCGATAAATTCAATTAAGCGTAAGCAAATGGGCGCTCCCAGCTCGTCTGTCATCTGCTGAGCGCCCGATTGGAGACCATCCATCAATCGGCGCTTTTCAACTGCGCTTAATATACTCAAGCCGCTGAGCGCATTTGTTGACGTTTTAGATGAACCAATAATAGGGAAATAGCCGCAGGGGTCACGCCCGACAGGCGCGAGGCCTGGCCAATGGTCAGCGGTCGATGTGACATCAAGATCTGAAACACCTCTGTTGATAAACCCCGCACGGTTGCATAATCAAATTGCAAAGGAATAACAGTCTCCTCGTGTCGCCGTTGACGCGCGATCTCATCTTTTTGACGATCGATATAGCCTGAGTAGCGTGCCTCAATTTCCAGTTGTTCGATGATCGCCAGATCTAGCACCGGTGTAATGCCTGAATCCAAAGCTAATAAATTTTCGTAACTCACTTCCGGCCGGCGTAACAAGTCCGCAAGCGTTTGCTCATGGCTGAGTGCCTGCCCAAGCACTTTCGATATCTGATCTTTGTTGTCGACAGTCGGCCGAACCCAAGTGTTCTGAAGACGGGTGCGCTCAGCATCAAGCCGCTCACGTTTCACCGTGTAAGCTGACCATCGACAATCATCCACAAGCCCGACTTCTCGACCTATTTCGGTTAACCTAAGATCCGCATTATCTTCACGTAACTGCAAACGGTACTCCGCGCGAGACGTAAACATTCGATACGGTTCTGTCACACCTCGGGTCACGAGATCGTCAATCATGACGCCGATATAAGCTTCGTCACGCCCCGGCCACCAAAAAGGCTTTTCCTGGCTCGCTCTCGCCGCATTAACACCGGCAATCAGGCCCTGGCCTGCTGCTTCTTCATACCCGGTCGTGCCATTGATCTGACCGGCAAAAAATAAACCCGCAACTGCTCGGGTTTGTAACGCGGGCGTTAAATCGCGGGGATCAAAAAAGTCATATTCAATCGCATATCCAGGCCTGGTGATACGCGCGTTTTCAAAACCGTTAATGCTCTGAACCATCTGCCACTGGATATCAAAAGGCAAACTCGTCGATAAACCATTGGGGTAGATCTCGTGTGTCTTGAGACCCTCAGGCTCAACAAAGATCTGATGAGCATTCCGTTCCGAAAATCGAACCACTTTGTCCTCAACCGAAGGACAATAACGAGGCCCAACCCCCTCGATCTTCCCACCATAAAGAGCAGATTGTGAAAGACCTGCCCGAATGATGTCATGAGTGGCTTCATTGGTCGCAGCGATATGGCAGTCAACCTGCAACGGGTGCTCATCGCTCGAGGTCACAAACGAAAAACTAGGTGGCGGATTCTCGCCAGGCTGAGCTTCTAGTTTTGAAAAATTGATTGTGCGACCGTCAATCCGTGGCGGTGTGCCTGTTTTCAGGCGCCCTGTTCGAGGACAAATCTCACGCAGTTTTTCAGCAAGCACGATCGCAGGTGCATCGCCGGCGCGGCCGCCAGGCTGAGATTGATCACCCACATGAATCTTGCCATTTAGAAAAGTTCCCGTCGTCAACACGACATTAGGGGCGTCAATCTGCACCGCGCCGGCTGTCTTAATCCCTGTAACCTGCTGATTTGAAATCAGAATGTCTTCTACGGCTTGCTGAAGAAGCGTGAGTCCAGGCTGATTCTCCACGGCATAGCGAATCGCCTCACGATAAAGGTTGCGATCCGCCTGTGCTCTTGTTGCCCGAACCGCGGGCCCCTTACGAGAGTTAAGCGTTCTAAATTGAATTCCCGCGCAATCTGCAGCCCTGCCCATAATGCCGCCAAGCGCATCGATTTCTTTGACAATATGGCCCTTTCCAATGCCACCAATGGCAGGGTTGCAGGACATCTGCCCAACGGTCTCTATCGTGTGCGTTACCAAAAGAGTAGAGGCGCCAGCCCGAGCAGCTGCCAACGCGGCTTCCGTTCCCGCATGCCCACCACCGATCACAATGACGTCGAATTTTTCTGGATACTGCACGTTAGTAATCGAGATTGAAGTTAGTTCTGATAGTAATAATCAAAACGATTCAGAATTTTAGTAGTAAACCCCCAGGCTTCACCATGCGTCAGCGAATTATCGTCGGGTATCACTTTCGTATAAAGTTTGTCCGCATGTTTGACTTTCAATACGCTTAACTTCTGATACAGATCGCTCTCGCTAATAATCTCTTCGGAGCCTCCACTTTCCCGCAAAGAATATTGCCGGACCGGGCCATCTTTCCAAAACCGCACTTCTACAACGAAACGCCCCACGGTACTGCGGGCTGGCCGAACGAGCCGGTTGTACCGACTTTCTAGATCCAAGTGCTGATCCCTCAGGATATCAAGCTCCTCGGTATGCGTCGCAATCAAAAGATCTCTTTCTTTTTTAAAACTCGCCACTTCATCAGCGAGCTTTGCCTGAAGAAAAGCTAATTCTTCTTTTGTTAAGCGATACTCAAGAGCAACGGCAGCCAGCTCGCGGGTGAGGGCCTCTGCCATAACTTCACTTTCCTCCAACGCTCGCTCACTACTAACTGCCGTACGAACAAAGCTTGCCAGCTCCTCACGTAGCGCACCGATCTCGGTCTGAAGGGAGATTCGAGCCACATCAAGCGCACCCACCTGCTGTACCAATTGATCACGCTCCTCGGCGAGCTCGTCTCGAGACATGGCGACAATATCTTTCTCTTCGGCGCTCGTCTGGAGCGTCGCCGTTAGCCTGATCTGTTCTGCTTGTAGTTGAGCAAGCACGTTCTGAAGACGAGAAAAATCCGCGGACAGCTCCTCACGGGCCCGTTCAGAGAGCTCAAGCTGATCAAGGCGTTCGTTGCTTCCTGACACAGCGGTCGCGAGGTTAACACTGAGTGCCGCTTTATCCTGAGCAAGCGTGCTGTTGTCATCTTGCAGGGCAGCAATTTCAGTTCGCATTTCCTGCTGATCGCTTAGCAGCGCTTGTTTTTCTGCATTGACATCGCCTAACTCTGCGTTGAGTGCGGCTTTATCCTGAGCAAGCAAGTCTCGTACTTTGGAAAGATCCGAGATGTCAGACAGCAAGGCAAGAATTTCTATCTGCTTCTGCTCAGCATCTTTCTCAGCGCTTTTTCTTTGGGAATCTGTTTGATCGAGTGCCGCTCGCAGCTGCGCCAATTCATCACCCATCGACGCGATTCTCAATTCGAGACCGCCCCTTTGACTAGAAATGGTTTCATTCTGGCTTACTGAATCACTAAGTTGGGCGACCAACTCCGTGTTTCGCATCATAATTACCACTAGAGATACCAGAAAAATCAGCACAACGACCGTCATAATGTCGGTGAAAGATGGCCAAACGCTATCTTCATTCGCTAGCCCGCCGGCCGACGGCAAAACCCTCAGGTCAACGAAACCATCCGATCGAGAGATTGCCATCGCCTAGTTGTCGGACTCGTCGAGTCGAAAGCCTTCACGAAGCACTTTGGTCATCTTTGTCAGGCCATCACTATTCCTTTGCATTTCATCTCGATAGCTTACAAATAGATTGCGAAGATCCGCGGCTACCTCTGCATAACTGGCCTGAGATTGATCCAGTCGTTCAACCAGTGCAGCAGCTGTTTTGACGATCTGGCTTAATTGTTCAGCAGCTTTTTCCGGCTCAATTTGGAACATAGGCAACAATATTCGGGTCGTCGAAGACTCGAGGGAACTCACCATATGCGTCTGGGCATCCATGAGTCGCAAATAAAAATAACCAAAAAATAAATAGGCAAAAATCGCTGTCATCGTCGTTGATAAAGCGGTCGACATTCCATGAATGATCATTCCAAGCCCGCCTGTCTCAGTGGTGGATACAATTACATCGGATGCCCCAAGCAAAGCGATCGACAGGGAAACAACGGTTCCAAAGACGCCGGTCAAAATAAGGACATTGTGAACGAACTTCGGAAAGCTGACTCGGCTTGATTCAAGTGCGACCACCGTGGCCGCGAGCGCGCTGTGGTTAATAACCGCGTGCTGTTGATGAAGATCGACTAAGGTTTCATAACGATTCGCAATCAGGGACTCCGCGCTAACCCCTTCTAGCGCGGCGTTCTTATTCTCTAGGTTGGATAAGGTTTGGTTGAGCGCCGTTTCTTCAGATTCGAGACGCTTAAACTCACGAACGATCTGATAAATTCCGGCGAAAAAAAGTAGCCCGATACCGCCATTAATAAAAACACCAACCTGGGTAACTTGGTTTTCAGCATAAACCGCGTATAAAAAATCCTGTTGCCAAATCGCCACAAAAATAATGGTCACAGCCAGCACTAAAAACTGGATGAGAATTTTTCTCGCGTAGCGTTGATTTCGATTATTCATTTTTGCTCCCTAAATCCTGTTCACCCAAAACAATTGCTACGACTCGACTCCGACCTGATTATGCCGACGGCGCTTTTTAGATGCTACGCCAGGCCATCAATCACGACCTATTTTCAATAGGTCGCCGCGGTGGCCCCTAGATTAACCGATCAGCGGAAATCATAATTTTCATTACGACTCCAAAATACCAAATCAGCATATTGAAAAATAACATGCTACTTTGTAGTACATTAAAGGAATGCCAGCGAAAAGAAAACCACCGCCCCAATGGTGGCTTCTCGGATATCTTACCCAATATCAACCTCAAAGACTCCTGTCTGAATTGGAGAAATTAGGTGTAGACCCCGGAATTTTATATAAAGCAACAGCACAAGCTGCACAGGACATGCCTTCAGAAACTTACCGGAAAATGTCTAAGGCGTGGGCGGTTCGGCAACATAGAATCAGAAATTCATCGAATCAATAATACTAATTGTACTACTAAATAATACAATATAGGTTTGATTTTTCGTTCGGGCCAGAAAGCGCTATTACTTGCCTATACAAAAACTAGAGAAAATTTCGCCCAAAAGATCCTCGGTGCTAAAAGCCCCGGTAATTTCGCCGAGCAATCGATGTGCTAAACGTAATTCTTCAGCGACAAGTTCGGGCTCGTCAAGAACGCTTGCGCGATCCATCAATTCCAAAGCCTTTTCTAGCACATTAAGATGCCGCCGCCTGGCAAGTATTAGATCTTCATCATCCCCCTGAAACCCCAGTGCCATTCGAACTGCCTCGGTGAGCTGTTTTATTCCGCTACCATTTTTTGCACTTACCGCGACAGCGGCATTGATGCCATCCGGAGTATCGCCCATGGGACGACCACTCAAATCAGACTTGTTAAAAACCGTAATCTGTTTCAGAGTCCGCCCGGTTTCTGAACGCAACTCAAATCGGGACGACGCTGGATCACTGTCATCAAGCACACACAACACGAGATCCGCGGCATCAATTGTCTCGCGGGCGCGCCTCACCCCTTCAACTTCGATATCGTCATCACTGGCTCTCAAGCCAGCCGTATCAATCATATGAACCGGTATTCCCCCGAGGTCGATGTGTGCCTCGATCAAATCTCGAGTCGTCCCTGCTTGCGGGCTCACAATCGCTTTTTCAGATCCGGCAAACGCATTCAAAAGGCTCGACTTTCCCGCGTTAGGTGGTCCTGCGATTGCGATGGTTGCCCCCTGAGCTAGCAGCAGGCCCGGACGGGAGCGATCCAGTATGTTCCTGATTTTCTCTGATATTTCAATAATATGCAGACGAAGTTGATCAACATTAAGGTCATCAACCGGTTCATCTGAAAAATCGATGGTGGCCTCTACCAGAACCCGCACTGTCTCTATCCGTTGAGATAAATCATCAATTTCTTTTGAGAATACGCCACTAAGGGATCGAAGCGCGAACTTGGCGGCAGCTTGTGTTTGGCTGTTAATCAGATCCGCAACGGACTCAGCCTGAGCAAGATCTAATTTTCCATTGAGAAATGCTCTTTCGGTAAATTCGCCCGGCCGTGCCAGTTCCGCCCCCAATCTCAAAACTCTTTTGAGCACTTGATCTAAAACGACAGGGGACCCATGACAATGAAGCTCTAACGTGTCTTCTCCGGTGTAAGAGGCGGGCCCCAGAAAAAACAATGCAAGGCCATGATCAAGCGCGTTGCCAGATTCATCGATAAAAGATGATTTTGTTGCAAATCGATTTTCGGGAATCTTTCCAAGTAGCGCGGTGGCAATCGCTTTTGTGTCCGAACCCGAAATTCGGATAACGCCCACACCCCCTAAACCTGGCGCGCTGGCGCGCGCCACAATCGTTGTTACAGGCTCTCGAACTGATTTCATTTCACGCCGTTGTGAAACCCTAGGTCAATGCTACGTCTTGCTATCTGCCGCCTGGATCTTTCGAGTAATAAACCATTGCTGGCCGATAGAAAGCACGTTATTAACCAGCCAGTAGAGAACCAATCCGGACGGAAACCATAGAAAAAACACTGTGAAAACAAGGGGCAGCGCCATCATGATCTTCTGTTGCATGGGATCCATTGGTGCCGGATTTAACAACTGCTGGCCAAACATCGAAGCGCCCATCAGGATCGGTAAAACATAGTAGGGGTCTTGCAAAGAAAGGTCTTTTATCCACAACATGAAAGGCGCCTGTCGTAGTTCAACACTTTCAAGAAGCACCCAGTAAAGCGCAATAAAAACGGGTATCTGAATCAAAATAGGTAGACAGCCGCCCAGCGGATTTATCTTCTCTTTTTTGTAAATCTCCATCATGGCTTTCTGAAATTTCTGCTTGTCGTCGCCAAACCGTTCCTTAAGGGTTTGCATACGCGGCTGCATTTTCTTCATGCGAGCCATCGATTTATAACTTGCCGCAGAGAGCGGAAAAAATACCAACTTAACCAGCAGCGTCAGCAAAATGATCGCAACTCCCCAATTTTTCACCACGTTATGGATATAAGTCATCACCCAAAAAAGTGGCGAAGACACCGGGGTCAGCCACCCATAATCGACGGTAAGCTCTAGCTTGTTGTCAGCCTTAATTAAACGCTGTGTTTCTTTAGGCCCAACAAAAATTCGCCCCGACAGTACGCCCGAATCCCCTGGCGCAATAACGGTGGGTTGGGTGGTTTTGTATCCAATCAAATACCGAGGCGCGCTATCGCGCTGAATCACATTACTGTAAAACTCATAACTCGGGCCAGTCTCCGGCAACAACGCGCCCACAAAATAATGCTGCAACATCGCAACCCATCCCGACGATGTCGGTTTTGCCAAATTGGCATCAAACATATCGTCGAAGTCAATTTTTTGATATTTATCTTCGGGCGTAAAAATAGCGCCGCCTTTATAACTCGGTAAGCGCCCCAAAAAACCAATCCCGGTGCTTGGCTCAGCAACTTCAGTACGCAAGATCTGCTCATACTGATAGCCCAGCCAATCCTTTCCCGATTGATTATTAATCGTAAAAGACACGTCCACGAAGTAACTGTCTCTATAAAACGTAAACGTTTTTGTGTAACGCACGCCCTCTTTTGATTCCCAATCAAGATCTACTGAAACACTGTCATCTCCGGGTGCTAACCTCACGCTATTTGTTCGCGACTTGAAAAGCGTATGGTGATTGGGTGAATCATGTTCTGCCCCTAAAAGGCCTCCTTGGATGATGAACAGATCAGCCCCGACGTCGTTCAGTAACGTAAACGGGACGTCAATTTCGTCCAACGAAACCGGATAATCCAATAATTCAAATCGGCGCAGGTCCCCGCCGTTGGTATCAATCTCTGCCTTTATCAAATCGGTTTCAACAACCACTCGATTGCCACCAGGCAAGCTCTGGGTCAAAGGTACTGCGTCTTGTTGCGACACTGATGGGGTTGAATCTTGACTGCCTTTCGGGGTTTGCGGGACGCCCTCGGTGGGCACCTGTGCACTTGTCGCGGTGGTATTGCTTAATTGCCCTAACGAACTGGACTGCGTAACCGGACTTTTTTCCGCCACATATTCCTGCCATGATTGCCATAACAACATAAGCACCATGCCAAGGGCGCCAAAAAGAATCAGTCGGTTGAAATCCATTTAACAGTGCTCACATTCAAGAGGGTTATCTTTTTTTGTTGTCGCCGGAACCAGGTCAACACCACCCGCGGAAAATGGGTGACACCGCGCCAGGCGCTTCGTGGACAGCCATAAACCACGCGCGACGCCATGACTCTTAAGCGCTTCTTCCGCGTAAGCCGAACAAGACGGATAAAAACGACAGGTCGGTCCAATAAAAGGGCTGATTAAATATTGGTAGCCTTTAATCAGCGTTATTAGAACTTTTTGCATTTATCGCTCACTCTTGTCCAGTGTTTTTCCAGGCTGGAGATTATCTCTTGGTTCGAGGCTAATGTGGTCGCTCTTTGCGCAATCACAACGATATCAAGCCCGTCACCAGAGAATTGATATGTTCTAAAAGACTCGCGAATCAATCTTTTCACTCGATTTCGTTTTACCGCCCGTGTTGATACTTTTCGAGATACGGTTATCCCGACTCGGCTTCGATCCAAGCTATTCTTAAGAAAATAGACCACAAAAAAACGATCGGACGTCTTTTGTTTCTTTGAGAAGACCGCCCGAAACTCTCGAGGGTGGCGCAGTCGGGCGCTTGGAGGAAGGCCGTAGTTGGCCACGGCCTGACCAGAAAGTCTAGGCGCTCAGTACCGCTCGGCCTTTCGCCCGACGAGCTCTGAGCACAGCTCTACCTCCTCGGGTTTTCATACGTGCGCGGAAGCCATGGCGGCGTTTTCGCTTGATCACGCTGGGCTGAAAAGTTCTTTTCATTTTTCTCGACTAGGTAAGGAACAACTGGGCGCGAGAATTTACCGTCTAAGTACTATCTAAGTCAATAAATAAAAGTGTATTTTGATTGGTTTCTCCTGTGGATAAGTTTTTATTATTATTTTATTGTGGATAAAAATTATATTCAGTCGTAAACTTAGAAGATCTATTAATGTTTTAAATCACTAATTAATTGATTTTAAACATAAAAAATATTTTTTTATCAGGAGTTTATTTTGTCGTCACTTTGGGCATTATGTCTTGGTCGTTTAGAAGATGATCTATCACCACAGCAGTTTAACACCTGGATTCGCCCATTACAGGCAATCGAAGAATCAAGTCAACTGCGACTCCTTGCGCCTAATCAGTTTGTAAAGGACTTTGTGTCCAAAGAAATGTTGGAAGAAATATCTAAACTTATTGGGGGATTCAGCGCCCAACCCATCTCTGTTGAAATCGAAATTGGGGGGGGCTCTGTATCTCAATCAACCGACGGTAAGATTGATGGCGCCATCGCGGTTGATGCTAAATCTTCGACTCCTAAATTGCGATTCGAAGGTCGATTAAATCCTGCCTTCACTTTTGATTCTCATATCGGAGGAAAATCAAATCAACTCGCTCGAGCTGCAGCCAAACAAGTCGGTGAGAATCCAGGAAAAGCATACAACCCGCTCTTTCTTTATGGCGGAGTAGGTCTTGGTAAAACGCATCTGATGCAAGCAGTTGGAAATCTTGTGGTCCAAAATAATTCTGCTGCAAAAGTCGTCTATGTGCATTCAGAAAGATTTGTTGCTGATATGGTAAAAGCGTTGCAGCACAATTCAATAAATGACTTCAAAAGATACTACCGATCACTGGACGCTTTGTTAATCGACGATATTCAATTCTTTTCGGGAAAAGAACACTCTCAGGAGGAATTCTTCCATACTTTCAATACGTTACTGGATGGTCAATCACAAGTGATTATCACTAGCGACCGATTTCCAAAGGAGATTACCGGAGTTCAGGAACGATTAATTTCAAGGTTTGGAAGCGGTCTCACAGTACCCATTGATCCACCAGAACTTGAAACTCGGGTCGCTATTCTTCAACATAAGGCACAACAAAAAGGGGTGCGATTAGCGGATGATGTGGCGTTTTTTATCGCGCGTCAGATTCGATCTAATGTAAGGGAGTTGGAAGGCGCGCTTCATCGCTTAGTCGCAAGTAGTGGTTTCACGGGTAGAGCGATTGATATTGAGCTCACAAGAGAAGCGCTTCGGGATTTATTAATTTTTCAAGAGCGTCGGATTACGGTCCAAAATATTCAAAAAACAGTGGCTGAATATTTTAAAATGCGAGTCTCTGATCTTCACTCGAAAAGACGGAATCGACAAATTACCCGACCCAGGCAAATGGCGATGGCACTATCAAAAGAACTGACTACAATGAGTTTGCCTGAAATCGGCGATGCATTCGGCGGTCGTGATCACACAACCGTACTTCATGCTCAAAGAAAAGTTAAGGAGCTGGTCGAAAGTGATGCAGGTGTTCGGGAAGACTATCAAAATTTACAAAAAATATTGGGGGTATAACTAGAGCATCCTGTGGATAACTTTCAAACAAAACAAAAATTTTGTTTTTTTGCTTTTATTCACGATTTGTCCTCAAACTTTCCACAGGGTTTTATTTATACAGAAAAGTGGTAACTAACTGATTATAATAGGTTATAAGATTTATCCTTGTTATCCACAACACTAATAAACATTATTATCTTTTTAAAAAAATATTTAAATAAATATGAAATTTCAAATTGAGCGTGAACTCTTTCTCGGCCCTCTATCGGTCGTCACTAGTGTTGTTGAGCGTCGGCAGACACTCCCCATCTTGGCCAACGTCTTAATATCAATTCAAGATAAGCGCCTCACTTTGGTGGGCACTGATCTTGAGGTTGAAATCAGTATTGAAACTGAAGTGCTTTCAGGAGAGGATGGACAATGTACGGTGACTGCAAGAAAACTTCTTGATATCTGTCGAGCATTACCCGAAACCGCAACCATAGATTTCACCGGCGAGAATGATAAAGGGAAATTAAAATCGGGCCGCAGTCGGTTTTCCCTTCAAGCATTACCGGCGAAAGATTTCCCCCGACTTGAAACGGGGGGTTGGGAAGAGCGGTTTAAGATTTCTCGCACAGAACTCAAAAGACTGCTTGAGCGCACCGCTTTTTCAATGGCCCAGCAAGATGTTCGGTATTTTCTCAACGGTGTTTTGCTTGAATTAGATAAAAACACAATTACAACGGTAGCGACAGATGGTCACCGGCTCGCTCGCAGCCAGGCGACTCTAAGTGCTGCGGTAGGGGCACACCGACAGGTCATAGTCCCTCGAAAAGCAGTTGCCGAGCTTGGCAGATTTCTATCAGAAGGGGACGAAGAGGTAACCGTAGAGCTTAATAACAACCATATTCGTCTAGATCGTCCCGGCGCAACACTAATTAGTAAGCTGATAGATGGTAAGTTTCCAGACTACAAAGCCGTAATGGCCCAAGTTCTTAATGAAAAAATGACTGCCAACCGGCAGCAATTTCACGAAGTGCTCGCGCGGACTGCCGTGTTAACGAACGAAAAATATAGAGGAATTCGGTTGGAATTAAGCGCAGGGACTTTAAAGCTTAGCGCCCATAACCCAGAGCACGAGGAAGCAACCGACGAGATCGCTGTCGATTATTCCGGCCCTGAGGTGGAAATTGGGTTTAATGTCACTTATCTAATGGATGCGCTTAAAGCGCTAAATGGCGAGCAAATAGAGGCAGAGTTTCAAGATTCCAACACGGGCTGCATGCTTCATGAGCCAGGACAGGATGATACCCTTTATCTCATTATGCCCATGCGGCTGTAAGCCAACAGAATGTTTCACGTGAAACATTCAAAATATGGTTTCACGTGAAACATCGCTAAACCCCTCGTTTGGCGAATAAAATCCCGGAAAATGTTATAATTTAAGGGTAATTTTGGAGCAAGAAATGTCGAATTCCCCTGTTTATGACGAAAGCAGTATTAAGGTTCTAAAAGGACTTGAAGCGGTTAGAAAAAGACCGGGTATGTATATTGGTGATACCGATGATGGCACCGGCTTACATCATTTGGTTTTCGAGGCGGTTGATAACTCGATTGATGAGGCGCTAGCCGGTCACTGTAGTGAGGTGACGGTTACGATTCATTCGGATGAGACGATTACCGTATCCGATGATGGTCGGGGCATTCCAACCGGAATGATTGAAGAGGAGGGCATGTCGGCGGCTGAGGTCATCATGACGCAGCTTCATGCAGGTGGAAAATTCGACCAGAATTCATACAAAGTTTCGGGCGGCTTACATGGAGTCGGCGTATCAGTGGTTAATGCGTTATCGTCCTACCTTCGACTGACGATCCATAGAGATGGGAGTGTCTTTCGTCAAGAGTATGAGCGGGGCTTGGCTTTAAAACCACTGGAAATTGTTGGCGAATCGTCCCAGACTGGTACCGAGGTTCATTTTCGGCCTGATTCTGAGATTTTCACAAATCCCGTAATGCATCGCGATATTTTGGCAAAACGCTTACGGGAATTATCTTTTCTTAACTCAGGCGTGCGCAATCGATTAGTAGATGAGCGGGCTGATAGCGAAGATATATTCGAGTACAAGGGCGGCATCGAGGCTTTTGTGGGACACCTGAATCGGAAAAAAACACCCTTGCACCCCGCTATTGCTTATTTTTGCGATGAACGAGATGGCGTTATCGTGGAGGGGGCTCTACAGTGGAATGATTCTTATCAGGAATCTGTCTTCTGCTATACCAATAATATTCCCCAACGAGATGGGGGGACACACCTCGAGGGATTAAGAGCCGCAATAACGCGAACGATGGGGCGGTTTCTTGAAGAGTCAGGCGGTGCCAAAAAAAATAAGATTAGTCTCAAAGGAGAGGATTGTCGGGAGGGGTTGACCGCTGTTCTGTCAGTGAAGGTTCCGGACCCCAAATTTTCTTCGCAAACGAAAGATAAACTGGTCTCTTCCAATGTTAGAGGACCTGTCGAATCATTGCTTAATGAGCACCTGGGGACGTTCCTGTTAGAGCGTCCGGGCGAAGCTAAATCCATTATGGATAAAGTCCTCGATTCGGCTCGAGCGAGAGATGCGGCTCGAAAAGCGCGAGAAATGACGCGTCGGAAAAGCGCCCTTGAGGTTGGAAATCTTCCTGGAAAACTTGCCGACTGCCAGGAAAAAGACCCGGCAAAGTGCGAGATTTACCTGGTAGAGGGAGATTCTGCTGGCGGGTCCGCTAAACAGGCCAGAGACCGAAAATTCCAGGCGATCTTGCCGCTGAAAGGTAAGATCCTAAATGTTGAAAAAGCCCGCTTCGATAAAATGTTAGCGTCTGATGAGGTGGGGACTTTAATCACGGCACTCGGCACGGGAATTGGTCGCGATGATTTTGATATGAGTCGCTTGCGCTATCACCGCGTAATTATAATGACGGATGCAGACGTTGATGGCTCCCACATTCGAACACTATTGCTCACGTTTTTTTATCGTCAAATGCCGGAGTTAATCGAGCGAGGGCATGTTTATATTGCACAGCCTCCTCTTTATAAATTAACCTCTGGCAAGAAAGAAACCTATATCAAAGATGACGATGAGTTAAACCGGCTGCTGCTTGATTTAGCGCTGGAAGGGGCTGAACTCAAGCCATCTGATGATGAGAGCGATGGGTTCTCGGGAGCCAGTCTACGGGCGCTCTGTAGTGAGTATTTCGCAGTTGAATCTGCTGTTCGCAGACTATCGCGGCGTTATCAGGCTGAAGTGTTGTGGGAAATGGCTGAACTCCCTTTTCTGGAATCGAATTCCGTTCTCCAGGCTGAAGATCGAGATCAATTTGCCGAGAGTCTGGGCACTCGGTTAAATAGTGAATCAGGTGCGAGGGGTGGAGCGAGTTATCGAGTGATCTGGGAAGAAGATGATTCCAACTGGTCATTAGTGGTGGATAGTGATCAACATGGTCGGTATCGTCAAAGTCGTTTTTCTTCGGATTTCTTTGGCACAACGGAATACAAATCAATAACCGGTTTGGGTCATCGTTTGATCTCAGAAGTGGGTCAAGCGCCGATGATTAGGCGAGGACAAAAAGAGAAAACCGTAGATGGATTTTCCAACGCAATTGAATGGTTGATGAGCGAGGCGCGACGCGGTATTAATATCCAGCGTTATAAAGGTCTTGGCGAGATGAATCCAGATCAACTTTGGGAAACCACAATGGATGCAAGTCAGCGAAGGCTATCCCAGGTTCAGATTGAAGACGCGGTGAGTGCTGATGAAATTTTTACCGTGTTGATGGGTGATGAGGTTGCGCCACGACGTGATTTTATTCAGCAAAACGCGTTTGCTGTGAGCAATTTGGATGTCTAAAAAATCAATAAAATCAATTACTTATATCAATGAAGGACGCGGGGAGCGGATAGTACAAACTCAGGAATATTAGTGTCGAACGTTTGCCCGTCTTCGGCAACCATACGATAAATTCCGTGCATGGTGCCAACGGGTGTTTCAATTACGGTGCCCGAGGTGTAACGGAAACCCTCTCCTGGCTGCAGGGTAGGTTGCTCTCCAACCACACCATCCCCCTCTACTTCTTCGATGTGGTTTTCCGAGTCGGTGATGATCCAGCGGCGGGATAACAACGTCGCGGATATCGATCCTTTATTGACCAAAGTGATTGTGTAGGCAAACACATAACGATCTTCATCGGGTTCAGAATGTTCCGCCATATAAGACGTTTCTACTTCAATGTCGATTTCGTAAGAGTTACTCATGTTTTGGTATCGTTAGGTGTTCATTGCAAGGTACGGATACGATGTTAGCGTGTTCAGGCTCCAGCTGTACAGCACTCAGATTTCCACCCCAAACACACCCGCTATCTAAACCAATAAAGTTGTTTTGATTAATCAACCCCGCGGTTGACCAATGACCAAACACCACTCGAGTTGTACCCAGATTCGTGTTTGGCAGCTCGAACCAGGGTTGCCAGGGATCGGGCGCGGTCCCTAACCCGCCCTTGTGGCTGAAGTCGAGGCAGCCGTTGGTGTCACAGAACCGCATTCTCGTAAACGCGTTTGTGATAAACCTCAACCTCATATTGCCGCTTAACTCGGGCGACCAATTTACAGGCGTGTCACCATAAAGATGCCGGATCACTTCAGAGCGATTTTCACCCTTGAGGGCGGTACTGACTTCATCTCCAAGTGTGACGGCTTCCTGAACCGACCACCCCGGATAAAGGCCAGCATGTGTCATTACGACGTTTAAACGTTTTGAAAATACTATAAGTCTCTGATTTAAAATAAAATTAATATAAACCGACTTTTTGGGATGATCGAGAAGTGATTCCAGATTGTCATCAGGTCTTGGTGCTTTCAAGCCCTCGTTAATCGCGAGGAGGTTAATATCGTGATTTCCAAGAACACAAACGACACGGTTCCCGAAAGAAATAAGGAAATCAATCAAACCCGCGGGGTCAGGTCCCCGTCCGATCAGATCGCCGGCTAGCCAGAGATAATCTTGCTGCCGATCAAATTTGATTTTCTCAAGCAGCGCTTCAAGCGACCTAAGACAACCCTGAACGTCTCCTACTGCCCATGTAGCCAAAAGCGCTAGTTCTCCAGGATTTCCTGTTCAATCGGGCTTACGTCGGCTGGTTTTCTTGAGATCGCACCGTCTGATATCTGAGCGATCCGGTTTTGAAGATAAAGCTCGCGCATGAACAGATACGGGTCTACCTGCATCTTGAGGATTCGATCGATATCTAATAATCTCGAGCGGATATCAACGGCTCGGACCGCGAAACGCGCCACCGTTACTGAAATATCGTCAGGATCCCATAGCGGATCAGCGATGGCGAACTCAGGGACCTTGCCGACAGCATCCCTGACCGTGCTGGGGCCGAGCAGGGGTAAGACAATATAAGGCCCGCTGGGCACGCCCCAAACGGCTAATGTTTGGCCATAGTCTTCTTCATGATCAGGAAAACCCAGCTTGCTCGCAATATCGACAAGACCGAGCACACCAATGGTGCTATTTATTAAAAATCGATCAACGGTTTCTTTTGCTCGTGACGGTTTTCCCTGCAAGACATCATTGATCAGTGTGGTGGGAGCCCGCAGATTGTTAAAAAAGTTATTAACGCCACTTCGAAGACGCGCGGGAATGAATTTCCGATATCCGACAGCGAGCGGCCTGATCAGTATTTTGTCCACACCGTCATTGAAACCATAGATTGCCCTGTTAAAAGGCTGAATCGGATCGGCTGTGCTCTGCGCCGAGGTTGGGTTGGAAAACCCGACAACAAGAAAAACAACGACTACGGTTAGCCATCGCAGTTTTTCTTGCCGCTTGTAAAATTTCAATTTTTATCTCCTTTAAAGGCTCGCGCAATTTCGCCAAAGTAGCGAGCCGCTCGGTGTCCAATGGGATCTGAGTGTGTCAGTCGAGGCGTTAAAAGCAATTGCAGATCCTGAAGATGTTTTGACTGCGCTTCAAACTTAGCTTTCAACACGTCATGATCCTTGCGTAGTGACTCGAGTGAGGCTGCGGCTTCCAAAACGTCTTTAATTTCAGTCTCTTTTAAATTTGGCACCTGTCGTGGCATGTCGCTGTCACCTTTGTGGGGTGCCAGTTTAATGTCTCCAACAATCGCCTCAGGCTCTCCAAACACCCTGACCAAATCGGAGATATCAAAGACATAACGAGGCCGCTCCCCATGGAGGGATCGTTGAAACGGCGTAATTTGGCCTTTTTTGACTCTTCTTCTGATCGTGTTTGTCGAAATGCCGAACACCCGCGCCGCTTCTGTGATGCTAATTCGCCCATGTTGTTCTAAATGATTGCCAGCCATTTTGTTTGATCAGTGGTTAGGTGGTTTCATGCCACTTGATGCCGAGTTCTAGGGTTGGCATCATGTTTGCACTATCCACATTAATGGTCAAGGCGGTGTGAGGCAATTGTTTAAACGTAAAAAATCAAAACACCGGATTGTGGTTTTTGCTGTTTTTTTCCTGACGGTGATGACGCTGACGTCCGCTCGCGCGGACACCGCAAAAGATCGGTTTGATGAGGCAAGAGAAGCGTTTGTTGAGCGAAAAAAGTTGATTTCACCGATAAGTGATATCGATTTAAAAACAGCAATAGAGATCCAGGATCTCTTGGTGCTTAATGTGGCAGCTGAATTTGGTTCCACGGCAGGTTACTTTCAGGGACTGACTCCAGGCGGGAAACCGTTGCTCGGGGTGTTGCTCGAAAACATGTTTACTTCAACGGGAGCAACGGTCGTCGCATCAAATTCAGCTGACCTCCAGTTGGCACCCGCATGGGTTTTGCGGATTGGTTCCACCAACGGGACAACAGTAGCCGACGTATCAGAAGGTGATGACCCTGCGTCTTTTTTTTCAGAACTCATTCCGGCTGTCTTGATAAGAGATGATTTAATGAGCGAGCTTAATTCCGAAGCAATAATGTCTCAAACCGCGGTGAATCTTGGGATCCGATTTGTTGTGATGGGTCATCCTATTTCCCTATCGGGCCCTGGCGGGCTACAGGCGGTCTCTGGCACCTTGAATGCGACATTGCTCGATAGTGACGGAGCGACATTGAGCGCAGGAGACGGCCTGACGCCCGACGGCGCTCGCGTCTCTTCCCTGATTCGAAAGATTGCGAGCGATCTTAAAGCGCGAGGCCGGCAACTCCGATTGAATGATTTAATTATTCTGGGTTCGGCAGGGCCGGTTGCGGTTTTGAATGACTCACCTCGCGTCGTTGGGCGATTTGAGGCGGGCGCCGAAGCCCGGAGGATTGTGTTGGCGATTAGGTCGGAGTAGTTCGCATCAAGGCGTTCGAGGGGCCAACAGGGTATTGACCCGTCGAACGTCTTCCTCGTTGAGGTCGCTTACCAGGCGCTCAAGTTCGAGCATCTGAAGGATATAGTCATATCGTTCGCTTAAAAAATCGCGCTGCGCTATAAAAAGGTCTCTTTGGGCGTCCAAAACAGCAATGTTTGTTGTTAATCCTGCCGCAAAACTCTCTTCTTTGGCAACAAGTGCGTTCTCGCCCGCTTCAACCGCGGCTGAAAGGGCTTCAAGTCGACGTAATCGACTTTTAACGCTGAGAAACGTTTGGCGGGTATCGCTGCTTAGCTCACGTGAGGCCGATTCATAGTCAGATCTCGACGCGTTTAAGTTATCTGCGGCCTCCCGAACCTTCGAGTTGATAAGGCCGCCCTGATAAAAAGGGATATCGACCGAAAAAAGTAATCTTGCTGAGGTGTCATCACCGGTAGCGAGATCGTTGTAGCTGCCCGATACGCTTACGCCGAGAGTGGGCAGCCGAAGTGATTTCTGACGGTCGATTTCAAGGCTCGAAAGATCAATACCGATACTTTTTGCCTGAAGCGAAACATTGTCGCTCAACGCGCGCTCGATCCATTGGTCGGCATCGTCGGGTTTCGGTGCGCCGAGCGAGACCGAGTCGGGGAGCGTCTTAAGGGCCCCAACATCTTGCCCGACTAAAACAACCAGTGATTGAGTCGCATCATCGACAAGTTTTTCTGATTCGATAGTGTCAGCAACCGCCTTTTCGAAACGCGCTCTTGCATCGAAGAGCTCTGTTCGAGTTCCGAGTCCGACATCAAGGCGTTCCTGGGCGAGTTCGAGCTGGCGCTTTAATGCTGCTTGATTCTTTTTTGATAACTCAAGATTGTCCTCTGCAGCGAGCACGGTGAAATAGGTCCGGACGGTTCGACTGACCAAAGCGGATGCATCGAGCCGGAACTGAAGCTCCGCTTGATTCACCCTTTTCCTGGCTTGGTCAACTGTGATTCGACTACTCCGGTTGAAGAGGGATTGCGATAACGCGATCGAAGCCACAGACGCATCGTTGAGGTCTTGGGTGGAATCGGTGTAGCTACCTGTGGCGCTTAGTTGTGGCCTCAAAGGCGCTTTTGCTTGAGGGATCAACTCATCTGCAGCCTGATAGCGATAGGCCTGTGTTGCGAAAACAGGATCTTGCGCTTTTGCTAATAGATAAACTTCAAGAAGGTCAGCGCTTTGGGCTAATTCAACCGATGGGGCGACGTCAGTCTCGACGTTGTCTGTGGTCGACTGACTTGAGAGCGTTAGCGTATCTGAGACACTTTCGAGTGGCGCGGTGTCTTTTTTATCGGTTGGAATGACAAGTGTTTGTCCAGGATAAATGACAGGGCTCGAGCCGAGATTATTTAATTCAATTAGGTTGGCACAGGGGATTTTTAAAAACTCGGCAATCTCGCAAGGCGTATCTCCGTCTTTAACGAGATAGCTTGTTGTCTCTCCGCTAGCCACATTACAAAAAAGCGCACTTGTTCCGAAAAAGATAGGGATTAATGCGACAGGGTTCAGCAAGTGTTTCGGATTTCTCATTTTTCGTCCTGATTACAGTTGGAATTCAGATTTTGTTTGAGCGTTTATGAGTGGTGCGATGCAGGTATCAAAAAGAGACTGACGTTGAAGCGCCCCGTTTTTCAATCGGGTGATTACAATAACCTCCATTGAAGGTAAATCGCCGACTACAACTACAAACCGGCCCCCGGGTTTCAGTAAAGCCTCGTACGCTGCGGGTATTCGGGGCGTTGAGGCCGTCAATAGGATTGCGTCCCATTTTTTGGTTTGGCCCCATCCTAAGGCCCCATCACCCTCTTTTAGAGTGACGTTACCGATCCCCTGGGATTGGAGCTTGGCTTCAGTTTGTGCCAGAAAATGGGGGAATATATCGACCGATGTCACCTGATTACCGAGTGTCGCGAGCAAGGCGGTCATGAATCCGGAGCCCGTACCAATCTCAAGAATGTCATCATGATGCGTGGGTAAGAGCGCTTGGATAAGGCGGGCTTCGATCTTTGGCCTCAGCATGCACTGGCCCTGTTCTAGCGGTACTTCAATGTCCGCGTAGGCCATGGTTTTGTATTGGAGCGGCACAAAGTGTTGGCGATCGAGTTCGCGAAGTCCATCAATGACCTTAGGATTGAGAACGCCCCAGGGTCGAATTTGTTGCTCGATCATGTTGAATCGGGCGGGGTCAATGTTCATGTGGCGAGCACTCTAAATTGTCATAATCAAATCTTAGCATGCAGGCTTAATGATCAACGTCGTTGAGGCGTAGCCAGCAGAAATTTTAGATCCGTTTTGAACATCATCTAGTATCGTTACTATGTCACCTACTATTTATTATGTTGTTGATCCCATGTGTAGTTGGTGTTGGGGATTTGCACCGGTTTGGCGAGAGTTTGTTTCGGAGATTCCCGAATCCGTCGCGGTCGTTGACCTGATGGGCGGTTTGGCTCCGGATAATGAAGCGCCCATGGACAGCGCAATGCGGCAATATGTTCAGGACGCCTGGGGCGCAGTCAAAGCTCGGACCGGAGCCGAATTCAATTTTGAATTTTGGAATAAGTGTGAGCCCAAGCGGTCGACTTATCCGGCGTGCCGAGCGGTAATCGCGGCGGGTGAACAGGCGAGCGGTGCTCGATCCCTGATGTATGACGCGATTCAAAGGGCTTATTTCCTTGAGGCCCGAAATCCTTCTGATGCCGAAGCGCTCGAGTGTGTCGCCGGTGAAATTGGTTTGGACCGGAAACAATTTACTGAAGATTTAGGCTCCGATCATATCAATAGGATTTTCCAGCTAGAGCTCGAATCAGTTGCAAAACTGGGCGTTTCCGGGTTTCCCACGATTGTCGTAAAGCGAGAGTCGCCTGGCGAGCTCGCTCGTTATGACCTTTTAACAGCGGGCTTTTCCGATATTGATGTGCTTAGAGACCGATTGAGCCGGCTCTTGGTGTGACGCGGCTTGCGCGAAGTGCTTTTCAGATGGGCGTCTAAATGCGGACGAAAAACTTATTCTTAACTCGATATTATTGACCCGACCGATACAATACCCCTATAATTCGCGCCCTTTGTAGCAGTAAAGGCGCTTTGGATTGAGAAGAATCTGAAGTACCGATGGCGAAAAACAACAGGGTTTTGAGCAGAGATGAGCCACTCGGTCTGGCGACGCCCATGATTCGATGGACGCTTGCTGTAACGGCAACAACAGCCGTTATTGTTATCTTGTTTTTTGTTCTGTTTGCAAAAGATCAGGCGCATTCGGCAATGACGGGCGCCGGTATTGCTTTTATCGCGACGGGCTACGCGGTCAGGCGGGTTTTTTCTCTTCGGGGAGAGCAACTGCTGGAAGATAGTTCGGGAGCCGCAACACTGGCCGGTCTTTACCGGGCAGAGTTTGGCAAGTTAGTGATTACCGGAGCACTTTGCGCCGTTGCGTTTGTGGCAGTGAAAGATTTAAAGGTCGTTGGTTTTTTAGTGGGCCTTGTGGCAACACTTTTGTCGGCGACCTTCGGCGCGATTCTCGCGCAGGTCAGTGAAGAAAAAAGGAGGTCCCGAAGAGATTAAAATCTTTCGGGACGGGTTTAGGCGAACTTAAGCAAAATCGTATGGCATCAGGCGAACCGCTTACAACGACGGGATACATCAAGCACCATCTCCAGAACCTGACCTTCGGTCAGTTTCCAGATGGGACATGGGGGCTTGCTCACGGCGCTGCTGAAGCAAAGGCAATGGGTTTTTGGGCGATCCATGTGGACACCATGTTTTGGTCTGTTTTCTTGGGCGCACTCTTTCTCTGGGGCTTTCGAAAAGCCGCGGTACGCGCGACTTCCGGTACTCCCAGTGGATTCCTGAATTTCGTTGAGTGGATTGTTGAGTTTGTTGACGAGAACGTCAGAGGATCCTTCTCCCATAAAAATGACCTAATAGCGCCCCTTGCGTTAACGCTTTTTGTTTGGGTGCTGTTAATGAACCTGATGGATCTTGTTCCGGTTGACTGGATTCCCGAGATCGCAAAATTAATGGGAATTGAATATATGAAGGTGGTGCCGACCACAGATCCCAATGCGACTTTTGGTATGGCGTTGGGTGTGTTTGTGCTGACGCTTTATTACAGTATCAAGGTAAAAGGAGTCGGCGGTTTTGCGGCAGAGCTCACGATGCAGCCGTTTGAAGCCAAGAATCCGATTCTGAAGGTTCTGTTTATTCCGGCTAACTTTTTCTTGGAGTTTGTGAGTCTTGTTTCCAAGCCGGTATCTTTGTCGCTCCGTCTTTTCGGCAATCTTTTTGCCGGGGAAATGATCTTTATTTTAATCGCGCTGTTATTTTCGGGCGGCGCGGTTCTTGCGGTTGCTGGCGGCGTTTTACAGTGGGCATGGGCCGTGTTCCACATCCTCATTGTTTTGCTTCAGGCGTTTATCTTTATGACATTGACGATCGTTTATTTGGAGATGGCGCATAGCCATCATTAAGGCCATCAAACGATTTTTATTTGACCTAATCTGACAACTTCCCACAGGAGAATCTCATGGAAATAGCTTTACTTTATGTTGCCGGCGCAGTACTGCTTGGCCTCGCAGGCGTAGGGGTCGGCGTAGGGGTCGGCGTGCTCGGTGCCCGTTTTCTGGAAGGCATCGCTCGTCAGCCTGAACTACTCCCGATGCTTCGCACGCAGTTTTTTATTGTGATGGGGCTCGTTGACGCTATCCCGATTATTGGCGTGGCGATCGCGCTCTATATCATGTTCGCTGTTGTTGGCGGCTAACCCTTACTCGAATTAAAGGAAGCGGTTATGAACATCAACCTGACGCTGATTGGACAAAGTGTCGCGTTCGTTGTGTTCGTCTGGTTTTGCATGAAATTTGTTTGGCCGCCGATTGTTTCCGCGCTGAACGAACGTAAAACCAAGATTGCCGATGGCTTAGCTGCGGCCGAAGAGGGTCAGCGAGCGAAAGCGCAGGCGGAAGAACAGGTGACGCAAGTTACTAATGAAGCGAAAGAGCAGGCGCAGGAGATCATCCGGCGCGCCGAAAAGCGCGAAGCCGAGATGGTAGAAGAAGCAAAAGGCACTGCGAGAAACGAAGGCGATCGAATCCTAGGGGCGGCTCGAGGCGAAATAGAGAAAGAGGCCAACATGGCTCGCGAAGCCCTTCGTGCACAAGTGGCTGCATTATCTGTGGCGGGCGCGGCGAAGATTCTTGAGCAGGAAGTAGATGAAGGCGCACATGCGAAGATGCTCGACAACTTAATTGAGCAGCTCTAAAGCCCGCTCTCATCTAGATTCAAAATGTCAGAAAACGCCAGTATCGCAAGACCCTACGCGCAAGCGGTGTTTGAGATTGCTCGAGAAAGTACCGCTTTTCCCGAGTGGTCACAGGCGCTTGGGCGACTAGCCGATCTTGCCAGTCAAGAGCAAGTCAGTTCTCTGTTCTCGCACCCCCGGGTAGACAAAGAAGATGTCGCTTCGATTCTGATCGAAAGCTGCGGTGATCTTTTGGATTCGGCGGGTCAAAACTTTGTCAATTTGTTGGTGAGAAATGGTCGTCTTGGCACGCTCCCTGATATAGCAGAGCAGTTTGAATTGCTTCGGGCTGAAGAGGAACGCACGATCACGGCGAAAGTGGAGAGCGCGCTTCCGGTCTCTGAGTCTCACCAAAAGCGTATCTCAGAGGCATTAGAGCGTAAGTTAGGACGCCGGGTAGAACTGGAAGTGACGATGGATGCCTCCTTGATCGGAGGCGCGGTGATTCGCGCGGGTGATCTGGTTATTGACGGATCAGTTCGTGCCCGATTGGAAAAATTAGCAGCTGCGATAAGCAGCTAAACCCAAGTGCAGAAGAAAAGCTGCAAGAGGAATTAAAGAATGTCTACGCAACTGAACCCATCTGAAATCAGTGAACTCATTAAAGAGCGGATTAAAGATTTTGATGCCGGCGCCGAAGCGCGAACCGAGGGCACGGTCGTTAGCCTGACCGACGGTATTTGCCGAATTCATGGACTGGCCGACGCAATGCAGGGTGAGATGCTGGAGTTCCCGAATGACACGTTTGGGCTTGCGTTGAACCTGGAGCGCGATTCTGTGGGCGCTGTTGTGCTTGGGGATTACGAGCATATTGTTGAGGGCGATACGGTGAAATGCACAGGTCGCATCCTTGAAGTGCCGATCGGCCCAGGCCTTCTCGGCCGAGTCGTCGATTCCCTCGGAGAGCCGATTGATGGCAAGGGTCCAATTGACGCTTCTGGCTCCGCACCGATTGAAAGCATTGCGCCCGGCGTTATTACCCGGCAATCCGTTTCTGAGCCGGTCCAGACAGGTCTCAAGTCAATTGACTCCATGGTGCCTGTGGGTCGTGGCCAACGAGAACTCATTATTGGTGACCGCCAGACCGGCAAAACAGCTGTTGCGATCGATGCGATCATCAACCAAAAAGGCAAGGGAATTAAATGTATCTATGTGGCGATTGGGCAGAAAGCCTCTTCCGTTGCTATTGTGGTGAGCAAACTCGAAGAACATGGTGCGATGGATCACACCATCGTGGTTTCGGCATCTGCGGCTGATTCAGCGGCAATGCAGTACATCGCGCCTTATGCGGGTTGTACGATGGGTGAGTACTTTCGTGATCGAGGCGAAGATGCGCTGATTATTTATGATGATTTGACTAAGCAGGCCTGGGCTTATCGTCAGGTCAGTTTGCTACTAAGACGACCGCCAGGCCGCGAAGCTTATCCCGGGGACGTGTTTTATCTGCATTCCCGGCTTCTTGAGCGTGCAGCCCGGATTAATCCCGAAGAAGTGGAAAAGCGCACTAACGGAGAGGTCAAAGGCAAGACAGGATCATTGACGGCATTGCCCATTATTGAGACGCAAGCAGGTGACGTATCGGCGTTTGTGCCCACTAACGTCATATCGATTACCGACGGCCAAATTTTTCTTGAGACCGATCTTTTCAACGCCGGAATCCGGCCAGCCATTAACGCGGGTCTATCGGTGTCGCGAGTGGGTGGTGCAGCACAGTGCCCGCTCATTAAAAAACTCGGTGGCGGTATTCGCTTGGCACTCGCGCAGTATCGAGAGCTGGCTGCGTTTTCCCAGTTTGCGTCAGACCTTGATGAAGCGACTCGCAAGCAACTGGAGCGCGGAGAGCGCGCAACAGAGCTTATGAAGCAAAAACAATATTCAACGATGTCTGTTGCCGAAATGGCGGTAAGTCTATTCGCAGCTAACGAGGGCTACCTTGATGACGTCGAATCAAAGAGTGTGGTTGAGTTTGAGCAGGCGATGCAAAGTCACATGAAGAGCCAGTATGCTGATTTCATGGATGAGATGAACCGGGATCAAGCATATAGCGACGAGGTTGCCGCAAAGTTGCACGATGCGCTTAAAGATTTCAAAGCGAACGGCAGCTGGTAGCCGACCCACCCAAAAAGGCTGAAGGAACATGGCAGGCGCCAAAGAAATCCGAACCCAGATCAAGAGTATTCAAAATACTCAAAAGATCACCAAAGCCATGGAAATGGTGGCGGCAAGCAAAATGCGCAGAGCGCAGGAACGTATGGCTCAGGCTCGCCCTTACGCTGACAAGATGGCAAGCGTCATGAGTCATCTCGCGCAGGCTAACCTCGAATACAAACACAGCTTTACCGAAGAGCGTGAACCCAAGCGGGTCGGCTTTATTATCGTTTCAAGTGATCGTGGCTTGTGCGGCGGATTAAATATCAATCTTTTCCGAAGGGTCGTACAGACCATGTCGGATTGGCAAGCGAAGGGCGTGGAGATTGACGCCACCGTTATCGGCAAGAAGGGCCTCGGGTTTTTTAAGCGGGTTGGCGTGAACATTGTTTCGGAAGCCACTCAGATTGGTGATAAGCCAGAGCTGGCCGACTTGATTGGGGCGATGAAAGTGATGATGGATGCTTTCAGTGAGGGTCGAATTGATCGCGTGTTTCTAGCGCATAACGGTTTCGTTACCACGATGACCCAGGAGCCGCGGGTGAACCAGCTTCTTCCTGTTTCAGCTCCGGAAAAAGACGATCGGCTAGAGCAGCATTGGGACTATCTCTATGAGCCTGATGCTCGAGGGGTCCTCGATGGACTAATGATGCGGTATGTGGAGTCATTAATTTATCGAGGGGTTGTGGAGAATATTTCATGTGAAATGGCGGCCCGAATGGTCGCAATGAAATCCGCTTCTGACAATGCCGGCAATTTAATAGATGAGCTTCAATTGGTTTATAACAAGGCCCGTCAAGCGGCTATCACCCAAGAAATTTCTGAGATTGTGAGTGGCGCAGCCGCGGTTTAAGCGGACGGTGGCCAGCGAAAAAGATAAGGAACCTTTACGAGGAAAGATGCTATGAGTACCGGCAATATTGTTGAAATCATCGGCGCCGTTGTGGACGTTGAATTCCCCCGAGGCGCAGTGCCGCGTGTTTACGACGCGCTGAACGTCGGTGAAACAGGGTTGACGCTAGAAGTACAGCAGCAATTGGGTGACGGCGTTGTGCGAAGTATCGCAATGGGCTCAAGCGATGGGCTCAAGCGAGGCCTTGAGGTGAGTAACACGGGAGCACCGATTACGGTCCCGGTGGGCGAGAAGACATTGGGCCGAATTATGGATGTGTTGGGTAATCCTGTTGATGAAGCAGGGCCTGTCGGCGCCGAAACGAGTTCACCGATTCATCGAAAAGCGCCCGGCTATGCTGATCAATCACCCACGGTTGAAATTCTCGAGACCGGCATCAAGGTTATTGATTTGATCATGCCGATTTCTAAGGGCGGCAAGATTGGATTGTTCGGGGGCGCTGGCGTTGGCAAGACCGTCACGATTATGGAACTTATCAACAACATCGCCAAAGAACATTCAGGCCTGTCAGTTTTCGCAGGTGTGGGTGAGCGAACTCGGGAAGGCAATGACTTCTTCCACGAGATGAAAGAATCTGGCGTACTCAACAAAGTCGCGATGGTGTTCGGGCAGATGAACGAGCCGCCCGGAAACCGCCTGAGGGTGGCGCTCACGGGCTTAACGATGGCAGAGCATTTCCGTGATGAGGGAAGGGATGTCTTGCTCTTCGTGGACAACATTTATCGTTACACCCTGGCCGGTACTGAGGTGTCCGCGCTTTTAGGCCGAATGCCTTCAGCGGTGGGATATCAGCCGACACTGGCGGCCGAAATGGGCGTGTTGCAGGAGCGTATTACCTCCACCCGGACAGGTTCTATTACTTCATTTCAGGCGGTTTATGTACCAGCCGATGACTTAACGGACCCATCCCCCGCCACAACATTTGCGCACTTGGATGCAACGCTTGTGCTCTCCCGTCAGGTGGCTGAGCTGGGTATTTATCCTGCTGTGGATCCGCTGGACTCAACCAGTCGTCAGCTTGACCCCTTGGTTGTGGGCCAGGAACATTATGATACGGCGCGTGCCGTTCAGGGCACCTTGCAACGCTATAAAGAGCTTCGAGACATTATTGCAATCCTTGGAATGGATGAGCTTTCCGAGGAAGATAAGCAAGTGGTTAATCGGGCTCGAAAAATCCAAAGGTTCTTGTCACAACCGTTCTTTGTCGCCGAAACCTTCACTGGATCACCAGGTAAGTTCGTTTCGTTGAAGGACACCATTAGAGGTTTCCAGGGCATTATCGACGGACAATACGATGACATTCCCGAGCAAGCGTTTTATATGGTGGGCGGTATCGAAGAAGCCGTTGAAAAAGCTAAAACGGTAACTTAAGAGCGTCTAATAGAACATCATGGCCAATACGATCCAAGTTGAAATAGTCAGTGCTGAGGAAGAAGTCTGGTCCGGCGAGGGCACGATGATTTTTGCGCCCGCTGAAATGGGTGAGATTGGTATCGCCCCTCAGCATGCTCCTCTTTTAACACGGCTTAAACCCGGGGAGATTCGGGTGCAACAAGAATCCGGAGAAGAGCAATTTTTCTTTGTGTCAGGCGGCATCCTCGAGGTTCAAGGCCATGTCGTCACGGTATTATCGGATACTGCGCTTCGGGCGGGCGATCTTGATGAGGCCGCTGCTCTAGAGGCGCAAAAGCGTGCCGAGCAGGCGATGAGTGATCGCAGCAGTGATATTGATCTTGCGAAAGCGAAAGCGGAACTGGTTCAGGCCGCCGCTCAGATTCGGGCGATTCAGAAACTTCGATCCAAGCGCGGCTAGCGCAGGCTCTGCTGAATAAGCGCGCGTAAAAAACCCCGATAATCGGCTTTTATCTTAATTTTGATTCAAGTCCTACGGGCGCGATATCAATAAGCTTAATACAATCGCTCGCGCTCAATCGCGACCGTCAATGTTGACCCCTGCACTGCGGATTGCAGTAGTATTCTTTTCATGAAACTCGAAGTCGTTGTGCTCGCCGCCGGCAAAGGCACCCGTATGCGATCGGCACTACCCAAAGTGTTGCATTTAGTCGCGGGTAGGCCGATGCTGTCGCATGTTCTTGAAAGCGCTCAAAAATTATCTCCCGACCATATTCACGTGGTCTGTGGACACGGCGCTGCCCAAGTGCGTGAATATTTTTCTCATGACCCGACCATCAATTGGATATTTCAAGCTGAGCAAATGGGAACGGGGCATGCTGTTTGTCAGGCGTTGCCGGATATATCAACTCAGTCAACGGTACTGGTGTTGTACGGAGATATTCCCCTTATTTTGCCAGGCACGTTACAACGATTAACCGATGAGGCGCGTGACGGGAGTCTGGCGCTGCTCAGCGCGAGTTTTGATAATCCCCACGGTTACGGCAGAGTGGTTCGAGATTCCGATAACGCGATTTGCGCGATCGTTGAAGAAGCAGATGCATCTTCTGACCAGCGAAAAATATCAGAGATCAACACCGGATTTATCGCGGCGCCCGCTGAAA
>JABHUE010000056.1 GCA_018672825.1 Pseudomonadota bacterium
ATTGGTTTCATTATGTCAAAGGTATTCTTGATGCAGTGGGTAGTGAGTGTCATTTAATTAGCCCCAGTGAAATTCGAGAGCTCCATCCGTTACTGATGGTTGATGACGTCAAGATGGGTTTTTACACGCCGAACGATGGACATACGGATCCTGCCAGTGCAACCAACGCGATGGCGATGGGTGCCCGACAAGGTGGCGCCACCATTTACCGGCATACTCGAGTGACCGGCACCCGTCTTCTTGAGACCGGTGAGTGGGAAGTGACGACCGATAAAGGCTCGATCACTTGCGAGCATGTCGTAAACGCCGCGGGAAGCTTTGCTAAGCAAATAGGGGAGTGGGTAGGCCTCGATCTTCCGATTGTAAATATGGAGCACCACTACCTTGTGACTGATAATCTGCCCGAGGTTGAGGCGCTTGATCGCGAACCGCCTGTGGTCAGGGATCCGTTAGCATCTTGTTATTACCGGCAAGAGCAGCAAGGCATATTAATTGGCCCTTACGAGAGAGCGAATGCGCAGACATGGGGTCTCGATGGTATCGATTGGAGTTTCGATATGGAGCTTTTGACTCCGGCACTGGATCGTCTTGAGGTAAGTCTTGAGCACGCCGCAGAGCGTATTCCCTGTTGGACCAATGCAGGCATCAAAAGGGTTGTGAATGGCCCGATAACTCATACACCCGACGTCGGATTTTTGTTGGGCCCCGCTGAAGGCCTACCTAATTACTGGCTTTGCTGTGGGGCTTCAATTGGTATCACCCAAGGACCCGGCTGCGGAAAGTTTTTAGCGCAGTGGATGACGCATGGTCAGACAGAGATTAACGTTCGGGACATGGACCCACGTCGTTTTGGCAAATGGGCGAGCGGTGATTACGCGATTGCAAAATCTGTTGATGAGTATGAACAGATGTATCAGCCTCATTTGCCAGGCGAGTTTCGTGATGCGGGCCGGCCAACTCGCGTCACACCACTTTATGAACCTCTCAAAGAAGCTGGCGCACTGTATGGCGATACTTTCGGCTGGGAGCGAGCAAAGTGGTACGCGGCCAAAGACGAAAAAGAGAACTACAGTTTTCGTCGTAACAACAGCTTCGCCGCGGTTGCGAAAGAGTGCAAGGTCGTGCGAGAACGAGTGGGTCTGACGGATCTCACGAGTTTTTCTAAATATGAAGTTTCGGGAACAGATGCCCAGAGTTTTCTTGAGCGTCTATGCGCTAATCGAGTTCCGACAAAAGCAGGTGGGATCGTTCTTTCGCAGATGTTAACTGAAAAGGGCGGGATTGAGAGCGAAGCCACAATAGCCTGTCTCGCTGAGAATCATTATTATCTTTTATCTGCAGCAGTCGCAGAGCTCCATGATTTTGATTGGCTTGTGCAGCATATTCAAAAAGGTGAGGGGGTCTCTGTAACCAACGTGACAGAAGATTTTGGCGTGCTCTTATTAACAGGCCCGCTATCAAGAGACGTGCTTTCGATCCTGACCGAAACAAATTTGAGTAATGAGTCTGGCTTTACCTGGATGCGAGCTCGAGAAATCAGCGTGTCTGGTATTCCTGTTCGAGCGCTTCGCGTTTCATATGTTGGAGAGTTAGGTTGGGAATTGCATTGTCCAATGCCTAGATTAGCTGAACTTTATGACGCACTTATGAAAGCAGGAGAATCACACGGTATTCGGCGTTTTGGGACCTATGCAATGAACTCATTAAGAATGGAAAAAGCCTATAAAGGCTGGGGTTCTGAACTTACCACTGAGATTTCGCTCGTTGAGTCGGACATGCTCCGGTTTGCCCGAAAATCGGGTGGCTATATTGGCGCAGATGTTGTGGAGTCAAAAAAGCGCGATGGCGTGTCGACTCATTTAGTGTATTGTGAAGTCGACGCTGTCGACGCAGATCCCATCGGTAATGAGCCGGTGTTCGATGGAGAACAGATAGTGGGAATCACCACGAGTGGCGCCTACGGTCATTATGTCAAAAAGAGTCTGGCGTTCGCATATGTTGATTCTGGATATGACAAGGTGGACACTATTTTTGAGATACAAATTTTGGGCGAAAAAAGAACTGCAAAAGTGCTTGGTGAAGCAGGATGGGATCCTGACAATAAGCGTTTAAAAGGATAGCGTTTTGTAATTGCTCGGTGGACGTCTAAAACAACATGCACAGTCGTAGCGCATCGTATATAGAGGCATGAATGTTTCGACTTGTGACGGCATCACCTATTCGGAACAGCTGATACTTCCCGTCTGGATTGCTTTTGATGCCTTGAGGCTGCCCGCCTAGCAGGGCAGGCTGATCCACTTCTCCAAGATTAATCGAATCTTTTTTAAGGTCAAAATAGAGTTCATCTGCCGGAAGAGTCCCGTTGTCAGAAATGATCTGATCAAATCGTCGTTCGGTGCTGGTGTTTGTGTATTCATTGAAGATCGTTGCTGAAAATCCATCATCTTCGCGCTGAATGCCGACTAATCGCTGATTCAGCGTGATTGAAACGTCGTTGTTATAGAGGCTTCGTAGATAAGCAGGATGATTAGTGCCGCCAATATCGGGCGCAATCATCATCTCCGGCGAGAGGTATTCAAGGGTGCATTCACTTTCAGCTAGGAATTCCGCACAGGTCATTCCCGCATGTTGGCCGTTATCGTCAAAAAATAAAACATGACTGCCGATAGGGACATGACCTGACAGAATATCCCAACTGGAAACCGCGAGATCTGCCCCTGTCTTTAGGTAGCCTGCATGGGGAACACCGCCGGTTGCAATCAGTACAATTTCGGGGGATAACTCAATTACCATGTCGATGTCGGCATAAGTGTTGAATTGAAATACGACGCCAAGTCGCTGACACTGGTCGAAGAGCCAATCTGTGATCCCGAGGATCTCTCTTCGCCTTTGAAGTTTTGCTGCAATATTCACTTGTCCGCCATGAATGTTGGCCGCCTCAAAAACGATTACCTCGTGCCCTCTGGAGGCGCAAACTCTTGCGGCCTCAAGGCCAGCAGGGCCGGCACCTACAATTACAATTCGCTTCTGTGCATCTTTGCTCTTTCTAATGATTTGTGGCAATGAGGCTTCTCGGCCCGTAGCCGGGTTATGTGCGCATAGGGCTTCTCCTTCGCCATAGATTCGATCAATGCAGTAACCCATTCCGACACAGGGGCGAATCTGATCTTCTTCGCCCCGCATAATCTTAGACACGATGTGGGGGTCCGCGATATGTCCACGAGTCATACTGACAAGATCCAGCAATCCTTCCCTAACCGCATATCGTGCCGTTGC
>JABHUE010000159.1 GCA_018672825.1 Pseudomonadota bacterium
CGACAAACAAAAAATGCATCATCAGCACGGTCGCAATTATTGCTTTTTTGATGCACCGGTGGGATTGATGTTCACAATCGATCGGGTTCTCGAGCAGGGCAGTTGGTTGGACTACGGCATGTTTCTACAGAACATCATGATTGCCGCTCGCGGAAACGGCCTTGATACCTGCCCACAAGCCGCGTTCACTCCTTTTCACCGCGTGATTAGCGAGTACCTCAACATTCCCGAAACGCAGTCGGTTGTGTGTGGCATGTCGCTCGGCTATGCAGACCCAAACGCGGTTGAAAATAGCCTGACGACCGAGAGGGAACCCCTCGATCACTGGGTTACTTTTTTAAATTAGGTGAGTTTTACAGACTAAGGCGCCGTCGATTCCAGACTCGCCTTAAAATGTAATCGACACATCGAGACATAGGTTTCGTTTCCGCCAATCTGGATTTGATCCCCGCCGCGCACTGGATTGCCGGCACTATCAAAACGAACCACCATCGTCGCTTTACGGCCGCAGTGACAGACGGTTTTAATTTCGCGAAGCTCGTCTGATAACGCCAACAATTGACGTGACCCCTCGAACAGTTCACCCAAAAAATCGGTTCTAAGGCCATAAGCCAGTACCGGTACGGCCAGACGGTCAACCACTTCCGTCAACTGACCGACTTGCTCAGCCGTTAAAAACTGGGCTTCGTCAACCAACACACAATGAACCGGTGACTCGTCATTCTTTACGATCACCAACTGATAAAGATCAACTGCCCCGTCAATCTCGGTGGCCTCCGCTTCAATTCCGATTCGCGAGCGCACACGGCCCTCGCCAGAGCGATTATCAATCTTCGGCTTCAACACCAACGCGTTCATCCCACGTTCCACATAGTTATGACGCGACTGTAAGAGCGTTGTTGTTTTTCCTGCGTTCATCGCAGAATAATAAAAATAAAGCTTGGCCATGAGGATCCTGATTTCTTCAATCTAGGGCAATTCTAGGGTATTGTTTGGTTAAACCCTACCGCTTGACCACTCCTGTATATCGGAAAAAATGACAACGACTCAGCTCTCCCTTGAAGATATTTACCTGATCGCCCTTAAAGCGCTTAAAGCCGCTGGGGCTGATGAAAATAACGCCAGCGCTGTGGCAGATGTCGTTACGAAAGCCGAGCGCGACGGTTCTCACTCACACGGGCTTTTTCGAATTCCGGGTTATGTCGCCTCTTTACAAAGCGGCAAAGTTAACGGTCAAGCCAATCCAGAACTTAATGCGCGCACACCTGTCGTCCTACATTGTGACGGCGATTTGGGTTATGCGCCCCTCGCCCATCAAAGATCATTGGGAAAATTAGCACAAGCTGCGACATCAAATGGCGTCGCCACCCTTTCCATCACTCGAACCCATCATTTTGCAGCTCTATGGCCCGAGACAGAAGCACTCGCCGAACAGGGCCTGGTCGCCATCACCTGTGTCTCTTATCTGCCAAACGTTGCACCTTTTGGCTCTCATGAAAAATTATTTGGCACGAATCCAATCGCTTTCGCGTGGCCGCGACCAAACGACTCACCGGTCGTTTTCGACATGGCCACGGCAGCTATGGCAATGGGAGATGTTCAAATCGCCGCTCGTGATGGAAAAACGGTACCTGAAGGAACCGGCCTCGATGCTGATGGCAATGAAACCACTGATCCTGCTGAAATTATAAAGGGCATGCTTTTGCCGTTTGGCGGCTATAAAGGCTCACACATCGCGATGATGATCGAACTCTTAGCCGGACCGTTGGTGGGCGAGACGACGAGCTTTCACAGTCAAAAACGGGATTCAGGAGACGGCGGACCACCAAGAGGCGGGCAATTTATTCTCGCAATCAACCCGGAACTTCTGTCAGCCGGAAACTGGCACAACGAAAGCGAGGCTTTTTTGGATCGACTGTCCCATCTTGATGGCACTCGACTTCCGGGCCAAAGACGCTATCAAAACCGGTTGAACCTCGGACCGCGCGAGATTAATACCGAACTGCTCAAAACGATAGCAGCCGCTAAATAATTGTCCGTTATGTTAATTCCCTAAACCGCAGACTAAAGGACCCATCGGACACGATCCTGCGTCTTCTAAGTTTCCCGCACGCCCCTCGACTCGAAATATTTATATAGCTCAGTCACCTCTGAATCAATGCGTTTAGCCGACCAATCAGCTTCGGAAGCCATAGCGACCGCGTAGTCCTGAACCAACCGCCTATCCGGACATCCTACCTCGCCGAGCGTTGTCCGACGTAAGATAAAATCTGTGAGATGGACTGCCATCTCATCGTGAACGGCTCGGCGCGCCAAATCTGCGATAGAGGTCGTCAAGCAGGTTTCAAGCCCGACAACTGCGCGTGATTTTAATTGCCTATAACGATGTCCTAATCTGGAACCTACCACTCTCGAAACTTCATCCGCAACCTGAAATGACTCTGTATATTTGACACCCTGAACCGAAATAAGACCCTCAAATCCATCAAGGGTTTCAGTGTTTATCGATGATCGTTTCTCAATTGTAAAAAACTTCTCGGCTGATCCGATACCTGCGGGAACAACCCCAACGTGACTCATTTTGACATCGTTTAGAGTCAAATTTTCTTCGGGACACAAAAGTTGAGCTTGGGCCAACATCGAATTAATCTCCTCCTGAGTCACCGAAAGGTCGTCGGGAATCTCTTCAAGAACAGAGTAGAAAGTTCCAAAAAGAGTACATCCGGAATAGGGGACGAAGAAAAAGTATCGCGATTGCTGAACGAGAGAATTATTATCTTGCGATCCTTTTTGAATACCCGAAAGCCCGATTGCATGATCACTATTAAGGGTTTTTGATAAAACAAGATTAGTTGCCTTTAACCAAGTTCGGCGGGTCCGATCAAAGTCACCAGTCGTATTGTTATTCAATTTCGCTCGCCCCGCTCCGGCAACCTCTACTACAACTTTGGCGGTAATCGAAAAAGGATCTCCCGATTCGCGATCGATCGCCTCGACGCCGCAAACTTTGCCCTGACGCCGTAGATATTTCTCCGCGCGAACATAGTTGCAAACAACAGCTCCATCGCGCTGCGCGCTTTTGATAAGTTCAATTGAAAACCGTCCAGCGTCATGTATTAGGGAATCAAACCAAAGCGCGCCAGATTGAAAAGATTTTTCCACGCTGCCAGAAAACGGACGCACAAAATCACAATTTGGCAAAATTTTTCCGGGCGGTAATCGGTTAGTGGAAGCTAAGCCTTGATTACGATCCGAACTAATAAGATCATTTAAAAAAAGCGCAACTCTCATCAGGGCCGGGTTGAGCAAACTACGCTTCGAAGTCGGAATCAAAAAGCCTTGTGGTCGCACCAAACTTGGCGCTAATTGCATAAATTGGCGACGTGCTTTAATTGATCGACGCATTCGACCAAGATCCCCCGTCTGCAAATAGCGTAAGCCCCCGTGTATCACTCTGAGACTATTGGCTGATGTTCCACTTGCAAAATCATCTCTCTCAATAAGGCCCGCTTTAATGCCCTGTTGGGTCAATGTATACAGGATCGCTATTCCCTGAATTCCTCCTCCTACGACAAGTACATCGAACTTGTCGTTACTCAGTTCTTCTATTCCTCGTCGCATAGGATAAGCTAGTCGAACAGAGGTCCAGACGGTTGATATAAATCATTGACCGTGGTCTGGAAGCGCGCGAAGGAATAGCGTGATGTTGACAGTGACTGACCCGCTTGCCCCATTGTTTGACGTAAAACAGCATCGGTCGCCAACTGACTTAACCCTCGAGCCATTGCCGCAGGTTTCGAATCGACCAGAAGTGCGCAACTGGAATCAAGAACCTGGGTGTGAGAAGAAATATTTGTTGCGATAATTGATTTCCCTGAGTCTAAGTAAGAGAAAATTTTCATCGGGGTGTTTATGCCCTTAAGCCGTGGAGACACAAGAATATCGGCCTGCACGAGATAGTCTCCCAACTGACTTACCGGCCTTGGACCTAACAGATGAACACGATCACTAACTCCCAAATCATTCACTCGGTCCTGATAAAACTTTATGTCAATATCACTTCCTCCTATCAGTACCAGATGAAGATCGACCCCTTTTTCGATTTCGGCAAACCCAGCTAATAAGAGATCGATTCCCTGATACACCTCTAAGTTTCCTACGTAGAGCGCAAATACCCCTTTTATCCCTAAAAGGGCCCGAATCTGATCAATCGGTTCCGCAGATTTTTCCTCCAAAGACAACGGGAAATCTTCTAACAGTACAACCTTATCTTTGTTTTTAATTTTATAGGCGCGATCAGCAAGCTGTTGACAAACAGGCAATACAACATCTGATTTTTTAATCGCTACACGCTCCATAAAGTAAAGAGGGCGCGCTAAAAAACTAAGCTTGCTCCATTTTTCGAGTAGCTGATCCGGCATGGAAGAATCCATATCGTATACCACTCGAGCGCGATGCAAAAAACGAGTCATCAAGGCTAAATAAACTGATTCTTCGCCAGCATGGATCACATCATATTGATTTTTAGACAAATGACGGATCAAAGACGCAAATAAAAAACAATCACAAAGCAATTTTGCGGCCGAAAAACCTATCGGTATCTGTCTAATGAATTGAGGTCCTGGGATGCGGAAAATCTGTAGTCCAGGCACGAAAACGTTATCCCCAAGATGATAGGTCAAAAGATCTACGCGATGCCCTGCCTGGCACAAGGTCTGTGCCAACATCCTCACGGCGATAGGTGTTCCCCGTTCCTGATAAAAAGGCTGTGGCGCTAGTAGGAGAACCCGCATGAAATCAACGGTTGCGGCTGCGGTCAAGTCTCAAGATCACGGGACTTCCCAGAAGCGATGTAAGTCGGGTAACTTTTGCCCAACGCTCTAACCTTTGAAGTACTGATGAAACGCCAAGCCATCGATGAAAAAACATGGGGAAAAAGAATTGCGCTGAACGAGCACTGGATCTAAAGCCATATTTTGCAAACTTCAGATCGAGCCTCCTTCCAGAAAAACTGTGGTAGGTCCGCGTATTATGTTCAATCAATTTTTTTAGACCAAACAAAACCGGTGTCAACGCATTTAGACTGTACCAACTAGGATAATCGACAATTATAGTCTGATTCGCCACTCGACAAAACTCACTGAAAAGTTGCTCGCGAGCTTCAATATGTGAAATCAGTCTTACTGATACGACACAATCAAAACTTCTATCGGCAAACGGCATCTCCAGCAGATTTCCGCTCACGAAAGAGAAGTTTTCGTGGTGCTCGAATCGCGCAAGCCTTGATCGACAACATTCATCGCTTGCGAGAACCGTAACTTTAAATCCGCGTGACAACAATTGATCAGTTAACTGGCCGTGACCCCCACCCACATCTAAAACCCTATTCCCAATCGGCGGGACGAGCACATCTGCCAGTGAGCGAGCTTGCACCTGCAACATATATTGACCTACACAACCCGTAAACCGTTGCGCATAATCATCACTAGAGGTTTCAATATCAGGAGTCTCAACAAGTTTCGCTGAACATGGCGATTTGTCGGGTAGCGAGACGACTGACCGTCTCAACTCTAAACGGCTTTTCAAAAACTCGCTTACGCTATGCAACCGACCAAACCTTTTGGGCGAAGAATCTAATTGAATTAGTTTTTTTCGGAGATCGGCTCCTGGCTCTTTTTCATCGAGAACACCGAGCAGCACGCAACCGAAACTTCCAATTCTTTTTTGATCGCTCGGTACGGGAAGTGGATCACTTCCTGCCAAAATAGTAATCCCAAGCCGCTCCGCCAACTTAAACGCTCTTGGCCAGGGCCAGAACACAGGGCGCGAGCCGTTATCTCCCAGGAGCACGTCTTTTGGATGCGTTTTAATGAGGTTAGCAAGTATCCGGCCTCTGCGGCCTAGCCATTTACCAACACCCCAAGGTAACACTGCTAGCGCGCCAGTTTCCACAACTTCAGAAACGGTCTCGTGCAGACTACGGCCTTCTGTAAAGAAATGATCTGTACATATCGCAGACACTTCTATTCGCTCGCTCGTTTCAATCTGCCGACCTGCGATCAAAAAAATTCTATCGCCAGAGCTATTCTTCAAAACAACCGAACATGGCTCTCTGGTCGGAAAGACCTGCCAATGACCCAATCCATTATCTCGTGTCGACTCGCTTTTATCGCGAATCAAGGAAAAAAAATTATGGCCAGCGCTCTCCGTCAATAGAAGCACCGACTCAAATAATCTCGTCTCTAGTCGATTAGCCTGCAGGCAAAAGTTTTCCTGCGCTCTATCAAATAGGGTCGAAAGATCATAGCTGTCATAAATATGGACATGGCTATCTATTAAGACTACCGGAGCGTTCCCTTGTTTCACCCTTTCCTAAACGTAACCGTAGAAGGGCGTTCCAAGCGGCGTTTCGCAAATTGTCACAGTCAAACCTCGCTTACTACTGTCTCGTTTATATATCAACCTTAAAACAAAGCCGGACCCTTATCATGGCCAAACTACTTTTACGATATTGGTGCGTTTCTGAACGTTACTCTCCGAACCACGGGCCAAGCCTGACATCATCACATAAAACACCTCGCCGCTTTCCGGTTCCCAACTATTCAGTGGGGGCGCTTTTCTTGGAGCCATTTCATGCATTGGTTTACAAGTCGTGTTCGGCGCCCACCACTCCCATGTCGCGCCATACCAGGCGTCGTTATGGTAGGCAAAAATCCAGCCATTTGCGCTGACACCAACCGTTTTCGTTCCACTGTGATGGGGTATCTCTACAGTTGGCCAAGATCCTCGGCCGGCCACATTCATACAGATGACGCCACCCCCCGTTTCCACAGTTAGGGTATTCGTGACGGGCCAGCTCGACACGTTTTTATGTAACCAATTAACTTTGCTCAATTCGAACGCCGTCGCTGTAGTGTTTGACGACGTCGAGGTTGTCGCTGCAGTCGAGGTTGTCGCTGCAGTCGAGGTTGTCGCTGCAGTCGAGGTTGTCGCTGCAGTATTCGCACTATCATCAATGCCGGTGGAGGTTTCTTCAGAAGAACAATCAAAAGGCCAGCACCACATCTCAGAACAGCCACTAACCGCCAGCATCGAAAGCAGAAAGCCTATGCGAATAGAAAATTTCATTTGAATGATCTCCATTTGTCTTGCCTGCAAAATCCTAACTGCGGCCTAATCTAATTTGAAAAGTGCGACTTAATTTAAGGTTTGAAAAATCACTTGGACTTTAGATTATCTTAGTTATCGACTCATATTCAGCAAAGTATACTGATCTAAATAAAACCTGTTCAATAATCAATCTGCGCAAATTCCTAATCATATTCTCATCAGGTTTTGGGCAGTTTGGTACTTTTGTCTTACTTTTATACATTCCAATTTTACAGTTAAACCAGTTTTCAAATGTGAAAAAATAACGTTTTTAGGTCAAGATTTAGGCGCTCAGCTGAACCAAATGTTGGTGCAATAACTCAGCCTCAGCGAGCAGCGCTTTGTCGTAGTGGGATGGACGCGAACGTTTTTTCTCCATAAAAACAGTGGGATCTAGATGTGCGGGATGTATCTCGATTTTTCTCGCCAAACTGTGTAACGAGTGTTCTGGATAACGACACAACAAATCATAATTTACAAAAATCGTCCCTTTAGGAGATCTTTCTATTAAATAACGATAAACGATAATCCAGTACGCTAGCCAGTAATCAATATGGTATTTGTCGGCGACCTTTAGTTTTTTACTGCCCGGAAAACAAAAAGGTTTGTGGTTCAATCCAAATTCATGATGACCTAGCCAGTTCATGTATCTCAGGACATAGGGATCCTGAGTTTGAATCTTGGAAAAACGTTCTTGCTGCGACAGCAAAGATTGAGCGTGGGAGAGGGGTTCTCTAAAAGGCACAAGTAAACAAGCGCTTGGAAAAGCCCGTCTTAAGGCGCCAAGTCTGAGCACATTGTTATTATTTTTTGACAGATAACGCGCGACTCCTAAAGCCTTATCGTTACATGACACCACATTGGACACAAAACAGACAAACTTCTCGATTGTGTCTTGATTGATATCATCCGAGTCCTGTAAGTAAAGACTTTCTTCGGCGACATAAGATCTTAACGAAAACGTCAGCCAAAATATCTCCTCAAACGCTTCTGGTGTATCAAAATCTACCGAAAGACCATCACCGTGAGCCCGCTCACTAGCGACGCTTTCAATTTGAAATTTTCGACTCGCTTTCATCCATAAATCGGGAGCCAACACAAAAGGCATATGACGATAGGTCAGCGTCGCAAATTGCTGAGAACCAAAAAGACATCTAAGCAAAATACTCGTTCCCGAACGTGCCAGCCCGCTTACAAAAATATGTTTCCGATCTATAAAATTCTCAGGAACCGCAGGAGACACGATTCGGTTCAAATCGTATGTTAGCGAACGAATAGCGTGACTGCCCAGCACTAAACGGTGAAGCAACCGATCAAGCGCGGAATAGCGTTCTTTCACAAACTTTGGTCCGCGCCCACCCATAGACAAGCGCTATAAAACAAGAAGACAGGACTACATCTTTATGATCAAAAAAAATCATGAACGGCGTACTGCTCACGAAAAGTTTCCATTCAAGCGCCAAAACTGATGAAGCGCTGATGAGAGCAACAAGAAGGCCAAAGAAAACAATAATAGTCACGCTCATAATTCTTCTTGAATATGCCAAGAGCGCCTTTTCTTTCCAATGTTCCGAAATCTTTTTTGAACTAATAACCTTCAGACTACGATTCACGATTTGCATCATCCGCCGTGCCTTCCGGACCGTTCGCAACCGAATAATTAGTTCGATAAAAATACAAGTTGGCGCAATCAAAACCAAAAACCGAATCACACCATCAATCATCGCCTTTATCTTTCGGATAAGATTCTTCGTTTCCTGACTTATCGTCTTCCTCATTGGATCGATCATCATCGGTCCTTTTAGGCGACTTGCGGAAAATTCTTTTAATCGGGTACCACACGACCGCGACTAGTGCGAGAAAAATAGACACCACAACCCCAAGGATAACTCCTAATGTACCGAGTCCCATACCGGGTCCGATATAGCCAAAAGCTATATCGCTGAACAAAAAACTAACTGAAGCGACGGCAGTCCTTGCGCTCATCTTACCTGCACCGTAAAAAACTATTTTTGTCGAAATAGTCTTCTGGAAGAAATTTAGCCCCCGTAACTACAAGGACCTCGTTCGTATCATGATTATACCGATTGATAAACTCGAAGGTCTTTTCACCCTCTTTAGAGACCTCAAAAACACGCCCCTGCTTGGGGCTAGTCACCAGGATACCTTGATTCGGTGTGATATCCATTTTTCCCATATGGGAGCTATAGAAATCAAAATCATCCCCCTTAACCACACGATTTGCCTCCATCGTTACAGGATCTATTTGAATAATATTTGAATTTCCGCGATGCATATTGTTGTCGTATACGTATAGTTTACCGTCCAGATTCCAATCAGGATCATGTTGACGTCGCCATTGTCCAACACGCCACCACTTAACACGCAAATTATCAGGATTAACTATCGTTATTAGATTAAGAGACCTAAAGCTAATCAACAAATC
>JABHUE010000084.1 GCA_018672825.1 Pseudomonadota bacterium
GGCTAATTTTGGAGAAAGTTTGCTGGCAGGGATTGTCGTTGCCCTCATTGCCATGCTTCTCGATCGCATCACCCGGGGCTTTGCACAAGATAATCAGCACTCTAAAAGAACGCTCTCTTTAAGTCCGCGACTGATTTTGGGTATTGCTGGAACAGCTGCGCTGTCTTTTTTATTGCTCTCACTATCGGTAACTGAGTTGTCCGAATTTCCCGATCCATGGGTTTTTTATCCGGCTGCTCAAATCAACGATGCGATTCTGTTCATTACCGTAGAGTTTGGCGCTGCGCTTGATCAAATTAAAAACGGTTTTTTATTTTTCTTTCTTTTACCACTTCGTATCGGACTCGAAAATACCATTCGCCCGTTCACTTGGGGTTTTGATTTAACGCTAACAATGAAGATCAGCTACCTCATCGCCTGTGTATCGCTAACGCTTTTAAGTGGTTATCGATACGGTTGGCGCTTTGCTGTGGCGATCGGAATTGCCGCGGTCTTGCTCTATTTCGGCATTGAGCGCATGCCCTGGCCAGCAATGATCGCGCTATTGGTCACTTTAGCCTGGCAAACCGGTGGCGCTCGTGTTGGGCTTTTTACATTAGCCGGACTCGCATTTATGTTGGTTACAGGAGTCTGGTCGCTTGGGGTGCGTTCGCTTTATCTTTGTTTCGCGGCTGTGCTTGTGTCTTTTATTATTGGTGGCAGCCTAGGCGTCTGGGCATCCCAAAGTGATCGGGTTTCACGTCTGGTTCGACCTATCAATGACACCCTTCAGACGATGCCTTTGTTTGTGCTACTGATTCCCATTCTGATGTTTTTCCAGGTCGGAGAATTCACCGCATTTCTTGCAATTATCGCTTATGCAATCGTTCCAGCCATTCGTTACACGGAGCACGGGCTCCGGCATGTCAATAACGATGTCGTGGAGGCTGCAATCGCATCAGGTTGCACACCCTTTCAGATTCTCTGGCAAGTGCGACTCCCTCTCGCTATCCCTGAGATTATGCTGGGCCTTAATCAAACCATTATGTTCGGTCTCGCCATGTTGATTATTGCAGCACTCGTCGGCACACAGGGCTTGGGGCAAGCAGTCTACGTGGCCCTCGGGCAGGCCAACTTCGGCGAGGGTCTTGTGGCAGGCCTCGGCATTGCGTTCATCGCAATGTCAGCTGACCGAATCATTCAGGCGGTTAGCGCAGAGAAAAAGCGAGCGTTGGGTATTAAATAGTCAATATTTGAGATTAATATGGATTTTAAAGTCGGTGTATCCTTACCTCGCTGGTCGGCTCCTGAGCACCCGGATTCGGTAGACCTCAATGGACAATATTGTCGACTTGTCCCTCTAGACCCAGGTACGCACAGTGAGTCGCTTTTTAAGGCCTTTGCGGACGACACGGCAGACTTTGACTGGGTCTACCTTCCGTATGGACCTTTCAACACAAACGAACAACTTAAAGCATGGCTGGAAGCAGTCGCGAGTGAAAAAGACCCTCTGTTTTTCACTATCCTCAATACTCATAATCAACCCATTGGGATCGCGAGCTACCTCAGAATAAATCCCGTAAGTGGCTCCATCGAAGTGGGTCATATCCATTTTTCACCCGCTCTTCAAAGAACGCCAACCGCGACTGAGGCAATGTATCTAATGATGCGATACGCGTTTGAACTCGGCTACCGGCGATACGAATGGAAATGTGATGCCCTGAATAATCGGTCTCGACGAGCCGCCTTGAGACTCGGTTTATCTTTCGAAGGGATTTTTCGACAAGCGACTGTCTACAAATCACGCAATCGAGACACCGCATGGTTTGCCGCTATCGACTCAGAATGGCCAGCACTCAAAGTGGCTTTTGAGACATGGCTGAAAAACGACAATTTTGACCAAGACGGCAAGCAGCGCCTGTCACTCTCGAAACTAACGGCGCCGATTCTCTCCCCCAAAAATACGTCTTCTGACTGATCATGCGCAAAGCGCCAAACTTTCGAGTCATCTTTCGCAATATTCTTGGCGCTCTCGCCTCAAGAAGCGGGTATTGACTACAGCATCGACGCGGGGGATATCGAAAACTGGGCGGTCGAGGCATCGAAATTGGTGCGTTACATAGTCCGGCCAAGTTAAGCAAGCATTGCTCGACGGAATACTGCGACGTGTTAAGCGCGAGCGAAGCCGCCCAGCTATTTCCTGAACTGCACCGGGCCAGATTCGTTGATGTCAAACATATTGTAGACCTCGACAAAAATGCGCTTTCGAGCTTCGCCACCAATCAATTTGACTTCGTGATCATGAATCACGTCATTGAACATATTGCGAACCCTATCCGCGTAATTCATGATGCTTTTAGAATTCTGAAGGTCAATGGCAAGTTTGTCATCTCTGCTCCCGACAAAGGATTTAATTATGACTGTAATCGCGACATCACCTCATTTAATCACTTATGGTCCGAATATCTTGATGAGGTAACTTCAGTGGATGACGATCATTACTTGGATTTTCTAAGGGCTGTCCATCCATCAACACTGGTTGATCCGATCGGAGTGAATCACCATATTCAACATGCTCGAGAACGACGCGAACATGCGCACGTTTGGGATTCGGCGGCGTTCCACAGTATGATGGAGGAAGGCATCAAGCGTTTAAATATTTCAGCGCACTGCATACTGAAGAGTGACGGCGAATCCAATCATCTTGAGTATTTTGGCGTTTGGGAAAAAGTCAAAGATAACGCCGCGCCAGATCAATAATCCGCTGGCAGCGACGGCTCTCTCAAGAAAGAAGAAAGTGGTGGCTATGGGTGGACTTGAACCACCGACCCCGGCATTATGAATGCCGTGCTCTAACCAGCTGAGCTACATAGCCATCGGGTCAGAGAATCTACATTTATTACGGAGTCTTTTCAAGGTTGAGAGCGTGGCATTCTCAGTAGGCATCCTAATTGACTTCTTCGACTCAGCGTTTCTTCGGCAGTCCAGCGCAATGAATCAATCGATTCAGCTGCTCATACATTGAACCGGAAGTGCATAATGTCGCCATCACTGAGCACATATTCCTTACCTTCGAGTCGAAGTCGCCCCGCCTCACGGGCCCCTTGCTCCCCTTGAAGGTCAATAAAATCGTCATAAGCGATAGTTTCTGCCCGAATAAAACCCCGCTCGAAATCTGTATGAATCTCCCCCGCAGCTTGCGGTGCAGTCGCCCCTCGCCGCACGGTCCAGGCTCGCACCTCTTTTGGCCCCGCAGTAAAAAATGTCTGTAGACCGAGTAACTCATATCCAGCTCGAATCACCTTATCGAGCCCAGATTCTTCCAAACCAAGATCTTCAAGAAAACTCAAGCGATCATTCGGATCAATCTCCGAAATTTCCTGCTCGATCGCGGCACTTACGACCACGAGTTGAGCGGCGGCTTCTGCAGCATGCTTGCGAAGCGCTTCAACTTTTTCATTACCTTCCAGCTCACTCTCCGCGACATTTGCAACATACACAACAGGCTTTGCCGTAAGCAGGCAAAGCGGTTTCAAAGCATGAATCACTTCATCTTCAGTAAGGAGTGCCGCAATTTGCATATCGTTGGATAAGGCTTCATGAGTGGTCTTCAAGATCTCTAGCTCACGAAGCACTTTTTTGTCACCCGTCTTCGCGGCTTTTGACGTCCGCTCAATGGCACGTTCAAGCGTTTCAAGATCAGCAAGCGCGAGTTCGGTTTCAATCGTACCGGCATCGGAAATGGGATCAACGCGCCCTGATACGTGCGTAATATCATCGTCGTTAAATGCACGAACCACATGAATGATCGCGTCGACTTCACGAATATGCGCAAGAAATCGATTGCCAAGACCCTCCCCTTTGGATGCGCCCGCAACCAGTCCCGCAATGTCCACGAACTCAATTGCCGTAGGAATGAGCTTCGCAGGATTAACCAGCGCCGATATGTTCTGAAGTCGGGGATCCGGCACTTCGACAATCCCCACGTTCGGATCGATAGTACAAAAAGGGTAATTTTCAGCTTGCGCTCCTGCATGGGTCAGCGCATTAAAAAGAGTCGATTTACCCACATTGGGCAGTCCAACAATGCCGCAACGAAACCCCATCTACGTCACCTTCCCTGCCGGTGTATGGAGCGATTTCATCACGGCCTCAATATTCCCTGAAATTAGCGCTTCAAAATGATCCAACGCTTGGTCAATTCCTCGATCAATCATATTCAGTTCCTCTTTGAGCGGTTTTGATAGCACCCAATCAGTGACATCATCAGGATGACCCGGATGACCGATACCGATACGAAGCCTGACAAAGTCTCTGGAACCCAACTTTGTGAAAATATCCCGCAACCCGTTATGACCGCCATGCCCCCCCGCACGCTTAACCCTCACGGTTCCCGGCAAAAGATCGAGCTCATCATGCATTACCAAAACCTGTTCAGGCGGGATATCGAAATAATCGGCAATACTGGCCACGGAGTTGCCACTTTCATTCATAAACGAAGTGGGCCGTATGAATCGAACTTTCTGGCTACCCACACGGGTCTCCGCCAACTCCGCAGAAAACCGACTCTCTTTGCGCCATGATAGAGCCCATCGGCGCGAAAGCGCATCAAGCGACCAAAAACCGGCGTTGTGCCGAGTCATCTCATAGGCATGTCCCGGATTCCCGAGACCCGCGACTAAGGAGATAACGGACATAAGCCACGAATATCTAGGGGGGATGCCGCCAAAAGCGTCAACACAGTTTCTCGCTACTAACCGTAGCCCGCAGCAATTTCTAAGCTTCGCTGGCGTCCTCTGCCTCCGCAGACTTGGCATCGACTTCAGCTTCTTGATCTGCACCCTCTTCAACGATTTCTTCTTCAACAACTTTCGGCGGAGAAATAGTGGCGATCGTTGGGTCTTCGCCTTCAGGAAATGCGGTTGCCGTTAATTCAACGCCTTCGGGCATTTTGATACTCGATAGATGCAAGCTCTCGTTTAGATTGAGCTCTGAAACATCAACGGCAATAAATTCAGGCAAATCCCTTGGCAAGCAAGTGATATCTAGTTCAGTGATCGGATGCGACAAAATACCGCCATCAGTTTTTACGCCTGGCGCCACATCTGAGCCCTCAAAATGCAAAGGCACCTTCATATGAAGTTTCTCGCTCGCCCGAACACGCTGAAAATCAACATGCATCACCAACTGTCGATGCGGATGCATCTGGACTTCACGGAGAATCACCTGCTGCGATCCCTTATCTGTTTTGAGATCTATAATGGCGGAGTGAAAGGCCTCTTTTTCAAGGCTATGCATAACCTGATCATGATCAAGCATTACGCTCTCATTATCTTTTCCCGCTCCATAGACAACCGCAGGAACTAGATTTTCCCGCCTCTGCCGACGACTTGCGCCTGTGCCAAATGAATCCCGACCCTGGGTGCTCAATTCATAGTTACTACTCATTACAAAATCTCCCTTAACCTGGCGCTAACACGCCGCATTTTATCGGGACTTCAAAGCCCGACTAGTCTAAAAATAAAGAACTTACAGAATCGCCGCTTGCTATTCGACGGATGGACTCAGCCAAAAGACTCGCAACACTAATCTGGCGAATCTTCGTACTACAATTTATCGCTTCTTCGCTAAGCGGAATCGAATTGGTCACCACAACCTCATCCAGCTCCGAAGCCTCAATTCGCTCTACGGCTTTTCCCGAAAACACTGGATGCGTACAACACGCTTTCACCTGTACCGCACCTGCGTCTTTGAGTGCTGAGGCTGCCTCACAAAGCGTGTTGGCTGTATCCACCATGTCATCCATCAGCACACAACTGCGTTTATCGACTGAACCAATAATGTGCATGACTTTCGCTTCATTTGCCTTTGGGCGTCGTTTATCAATAATGGCGAGCTCAACCCCAAGCTGTTTGGCCATTGCACGAGCTCTTACCACCCCACCCACGTCAGGTGAAACCACCATGAGCCCTTCCGGTGCATGACGCCAAAGCTCTCCGTTCAGAACAGGAGCGGCATAAATATTATCCACCGGAATATCAAAAAAACCTTGGATCTGATCCGCGTGAAGATCCATTGTCACCACTCGATCCGCACCAGCAATACCAATCATATCGGCGACCAACTTTGCGGTAATTGCCACTCGAGCGGTTCGAGGGCGACGATCTTGCCGCGCGTAGCCAAAGTACGGAAGCACGGCAGTAATACGCTCCGCTGAGGAGCGGCGCAGTGCGTCGATCATCACCAACAATTCCATCAGGTTTTGACTAGCGGGCGCGCAGGTCGGCTGCATCACATAGACATCGGAGCCGCGAACATTCTCCATAATTTCGACGTTAGCTTCGCCATCACTAAAAGTTGAAACCACAGCACGCCCGATACCAATCCCAAGCTGAGCAGCCACTTCGCTTGACAGCCCAGGATTTGCATTTCCGGTAAATAGCTTTAAATCATCAATAGCCATCAGTATTTTTGCCGCCTCAAAAATAAATCAACTTCAAATAAATATGGCTGGGGTGCCAGGATTCGAACCTGGGAATGCCGGAATCAAAATCCGGTGCCTTACCACTTGGCTACACCCCAGAAGGCTCTTCAAAAAATGCGGGGTTGTGATTGATGCCTCGAGCAACCAAGCCGCTAAAAGAAGCCGGTAATTGTTTAATAATTTCGTCGCCAGACTGATCACTCTCCGTGATAAGAAACACCGCAGATCCACTACCAGACATCTGAGCGACTCCAAATTGGCTTAACCACTCCAAACATCGTCCTACCTCAGGGAACCGCTTCCTCGCTACCGGCTCCAGGTCATTCCGCCAAACCTCATTAGACGGGCTCGGTATTCTGATTGGCGGCGTGTTTCGTGTCAATTCTGGATCCGAAAATATAGCTGCTGTAGGCACATTAACCTGCGGCCAGACCACGCAGTAATGACGATCAGGTAACTGTGCCGGCGTGAGACGCTCTCCGATCCCTTCTGCCCAGGCAGAGTGGCCCCCCACAAAAAACGGGATATCCGCACCCAGACTCAGCCCAATATCCGAGAGACATTGCCGGCTAAGGTCCAAATTCCAGAGCTTATTGAGTGCTACTAAAGTTGTTCCTGCGTCGGAACTGCCGCCGCCAAGCCCCGCACCCAGCGGAATTCTCTTATCGAGACTAATTTTGACCCCCAACTCACAATGGCTGTACCTTTTTAAAGCACGAGCTGCAAGAATGGTTAGGTCATCTTCAGGGAGACCTGGGTTATCTGACCGCTCAACCCGTCCATCTGAGGTGATTTCGAAGCTGAGGGTGTCGCCGAAATCTAGAAGTTGAAACAATGTCTGAAGTTCATGAAAGCCATCATCCCGTTGGCCCACTACATGCAAAAAAAGATTTAACTTGGCAGGTGCTAACCAGTTCTTCACTGACTCGGTGCCTGTTTTGACAAGCTGCTCTGCCAATTTTCAACAAAAATTTTTAGCGCTAATCGGTCACCCGAGAGGTGGCCGGTCGAAACAAGCGCCTCGATAGTTTTTGGTTGAGCAGTTAATTGAATTCTTTTGGGTAATGTCAAATTACCGACCAACATAAACTCGTCATATGAAATCTCCCAGCCACCTTGGCGCAGATGAACAAGTCTGCCATCCTGATCAATCTCGATAGAGTCATAATCACCTGACGCCGGGAGGCCACGCAACCAGTCCTCTAATGAATCAAAGGGAACATGCCAGCCGGTGACCTGATAAAGCAACGCGGTGACATCGGTTCCAGTGAAAACTTGACCTTTTGCATCGCGTAACTCGACTTTGCGATCTTTGATATCAAGCTGCACCTTTCCGCCACCCAAAAGACCAAAAAGATATATCTGATCACCGCGTTCGGTGCGGCGCCAACGTAAATTGGCGGTGGCGCCGCTATCAGCCGTCCGCAGAGCAATGCGACCTGCCATCTTCCATCGGGTGAGATTATTTAATGCTGATTCTTGTTGCTGCCAAGCCGTCTCAAGATCGGAAATTGACTGACCGCGGTCGGATGGCACCGTCGCGCAGCCTACCGTGACTAAAGATATCGTCGCCACGAAGATTCGCAGCAACATTACTGACCGTATCTTCGCAGTGTCTCGATAAGCACCGCATTGTCAGGATTGTTTTGCTGACCACCTTGCCAAACTATTAGAGCGCCATCTTGATCGCCCATCTGCCAGAGCACCTCTCCAAGATGGGCGGCAATCTCTGCATCAGGCTGCTGCTCTATCGCCTGCTGCAACAACTCAAGAGCTGAATCAAGGTCACCACGACGATAATGAACCCAGCCAAGACTATCAAGAATAAAAGGATCGCCAGGCGATAGTGTCAACGCTTTCTCAATCAATTCGAGCGCTTCCACTAAGCGATCCGTTTTATCGGCCAGCGTGTAGCCGAGCGCGTTGTACGCGTGGGGGTTCTCAGGCTCAATAGAGATAAGACGGCGCATATCTCGCTCATGGTCGTCGATCCGGTCTAGCATCGCAGTCACGAGACCTCTCGCATAAAGTAGATCGGGATGATCCGGGATATCAATTAGGGCAGCATCAAGAAGACTCAGCGCTTTTTCAAGTTGATCGCTATCTCGGAACACCTGCTCAGTCGCAAGGTAGATACGAACCTGCTCATCCTGAGATTTCGGCGTGATATTTGATAAATGCTCAATCGCTTCTTCGATCCGGTTATCGTCAGAAAGCACAAACCCAATCCGCAACTGAGCATCAAGATAAAGATTCGAAGACACGACCTCTCCGAGTAAAACAAGCGCCGCTTCGGTTTCTCCTTGACGACTCAAAATTTGTCCCAGATAAAGGCGGGCGCGATCCTCCTCCGGACGAGCGACCAGTAACCTCTCGAATAGTTGACGGGCTTTTTCCATTTGCCCGAGCCCCTCGCTCAACACGCCGGCGGCATACAACGCATCTATGTTTTCGGGCGCTAGCTTAAGTAACGCCTCAAATTGCGCTAGTGCTTCTATATTTTGGTTCCACTGCGCCAGAAGACGGCCATAATTCAACCGAAGACGTAGGCGGTCAGGAAAGGTTGTCAAAAACTGTGAGGCAAAAGCAGATGCCTCTTCGAGACTATTTTTATCACTGAGGTGAGAAAGCTTAAGCAGCGCCGCCTCCTCCCACCCAGGCTTTAAAGCCATCGCGCGATCATAAGCGTCTTCAGCTATCGCTATCTTTCCCGTTCTATACGCAAGCCAAGCCAGTGCAAGCTGCGCTGAAGGTTGGTCTTTAAGGTGGGTCGCAAGCCGTTCCATAACTAGCACCCAACGATCTGCATCCTCTTGCCGTCCTAGCGTCTGTGCAATAAAACTAACCAACTCACCTTCGCTCTCAGGCAAAACGTCGACAAGCGCAACAAGCGTATCGAATACGTCATCTTCCCGATCCAGGGCAATCAGCGCCTGTAATCGCATCGTCAGGCGCCGTTCCGGTGCGCCTTGCGGATCGACTTGATTCATCAAGTCACTCAATGCCAAAGCCTGTTCAAACTGGCCGACATTCATCGATAGTGAAAAAGCTTGTACCGTAATATCAACACTCGACGAGAGTGCCGCGGCCTTCGCCATTGCAGAAGCCGCTACCTGGCCTTCGCCGCGACGAGCGGCGACACGACCCAGCATATATTCGTAGATCAAATCTCCCGAAAGTCCAGCGTGTTTCGAGGATTCTGCATCATCTCCCGCGACGTATGACGGTGTGCCCGCGCACCCTACGGAGGTCATGACAAGTAACCCCCAGGCGAGATAGCTTAGTTTAGAGCGCATTTGTTAGGAAAATTACCGTAAGAATTAATTCGACGTCAGAATAGCAGAATCCCTGTAAAAACAGTGAGAGTAACGGACTCAAGTCGTCAATCTCCGCGAGATTATTTAACCCGTTAATCTTTTATGACATAAAAATCCGGCCAAAACGCATAAAATAGGGCCATCATGCATCTTCTCGCCCTAGGCCTAAATCATCGAACAGCGCCAATTGCTTTAAGAGAGCGCACCGCATTCTCGCCTGATCAACTGCCTGATGCAGTTCGCTCACTTCTCCAGGCGCCAGAGATTTCCGAGGCTACGATCCTCTCGACTTGTAATCGAACCGAGATTTATTGTCACCAGAATACACCGGTCACTTCCAATGTCATCAATTGGCTGCGAGATTATGGCGATGTCCCTCCCGATGCGCTAACCGGCTCGACGTATACCTTGCCTGACGAGCAGGCAGTTCAACACGCCTTTCGGGTTGCCTCGGGACTGGATTCAATGGTTCTCGGAGAGCCACAGATTCTGGGTCAAATGAAATCTGCTTTTTCAGTCGCTCATCAGGCAGGCACGACCGGTAAGATACTTAATCGATTATTCCAGCACACTTTCTCAGTCGCGAAACAAATTAGAACGGATACTGCGATCGGCGCCAGTGCGGTATCCGTAGCCTACGCAGCGGTCGATCTGGCCAAAAGGATTTTTTCAAAACTTGACGATCAAACTGTCCTTCTATTAGGCGCCGGCGAGACCATCGAGCTCGTCGCTCGTCACCTTAAACAAAATAACGTTAAACATATTATTGTCGCTAATCGCTCTTCAGAACGCGCCGAAACCTTAAGCCGTCAACTTGGCAGTGAAGCGATTTCTCTTGCCGACATGCCAAACCGACTGCATGAAGCTGATATTGTGGTTGCGTCCACCGCCAGCACACTACCTATTCTTGGAAAGGGCACTGTCGAAGCTGCATTACGACGACGGCGTCATCGACCCATGTTTTTAATTGATCTTGCCGTGCCGCGGGATATCGAACCACAAGTAGACGAGCTTGAAGACGTCTTTCTTTACACAGTTGACGACCTTGAAAAGGTGATTGCACAGAATCAAGCCTCTCGCCAGGAAGCGGCAGTTGAAGCAGAAAAAATAATCGACCTGCAGGTTGTACGCTTTATGCACTGGATGCGTTCGCTTGACTCCGTGCCGACGATTCGCTCACTTCGCACGAAGGTTGATCTACTGAAAGCGGCAGAACTCGCAGAAGCCAAAAGGCGTCTCGCTAACGGTGAGGACGCAAATCAGATCCTCGAGCAACTCGCTCATAACCTCAGTCAAAAATTCACCCATGGTCCAAGTCAGGCGCTAAAACAGGCGAGTCAGAAAGGTGACTCTGGCCTGATCAAAAGCACAAAACGACTTTTCAGACTTAAAGCATAACGATGAATAATCAGATGCGAAACAAGCTCGAACACTTGATCGAGCGACGCGAGGAAATTAATGCGCTACTGTCTGATCCTTCGATAATTGGAGACCAAAACTCTTTTCGGGACTTATCAATCGAACTATCCGATATCGGCCCCGTAGTTGACCACTTCGAAGGTTACCTTACGCTGGACAACGAGATAAACGCAACACGAGAAATGGCCAGCGATGAAGACCCAGAAATTCGACGCATGGCAAATGACGAGATGCCGCGCTTGCAGTCAGAACTTGATCACAGCTTCGAGACATTGCGCAGATTACTTGTCCCGAAAGATCCAAACGATGATCGTAATATTTTTCTTGAGGTACGAGCAGGAACGGGCGGCGACGAAGCTGCTATTTTCGCGGGAAACCTTTTTCGGATGTACAACCTGTATGCGGAAGGGCGCGGCTGGAAAGTCGAGGTGATGAGTCAAAGCCATGGCGAGCATGGGGGTTTCAAGGAAGTGATTAGTCGCGTCGTTGGACGTGGGGCCTACTCACAGCTGAAATTTGAATCTGGCGCCCATCGGGTCCAACGCGTTCCTGAAACCGAGACCCAAGGGCGAATTCACACGTCAGCCTGCACCGTCGCGGTGATGCCGGAAGCGGATGAAGTTGATGACGTTGAAATAAATCCTGCAGACCTGCGAGTGGACACCTATCGAGCTTCAGGCGCAGGCGGGCAGCACGTCAATCGAACGGATTCCGCGGTCCGGTTGACCCACCTTCCGACCGGCGTGGTCGTTGAGTGCCAAGACGAGCGCTCTCAGCACAAAAACAAAGCCCGTGCGATGTCCGTCCTGCGCTCGAGACTGCTCGAGGCTAAAATCAGCGCTCAAAAACAAGAAGAAGCTCAAAATCGACGAAGTCTCGTGGGCAGTGGTGATCGATCAGAACGCATTCGTACTTATAATTTTCCCCAGGGTCGAGTAACAGACCACCGGATCAATCTGACACTTTATAAACTTAACGAAATAATATCAGGTGATCTCGGTTTGATCATCGAACCTCTGGTGTCTGAGCACCAAGCAGATGAGCTTGCCGCGTTGGGAAGTGACTGATTCGCGGGCCTCAGCGGTTCTTGCTGACGCCATTAGACAGCTCCAGTCAACAAGTGACTCTGCGCGGCGCGATGCTGAAGTTCTATTGCATGCGGCCTGCGAGATCGATCAGTCAAGTGTAATTCGAGACCCTGATCAGCTTATTCACCACAATGCGCTCGCTGCTTTTCATCATTATCTGGATCGTCGAAAGCTAGGCGAACCTATCGCCTGCATATTGGGACATAAGGAGTTTTGGTCAATCGACCTCAAACTCAATAAGGCAACCCTTACCCCTCGCCCTGAAACTGAAATTCTTGTGGAAACCGTTCTTGATCAAATACCTTGCGACACCAACAGCAAAATAGTGGACCTCGGCACTGGCTGTGGCGCAGTCGCGATCGCACTTGCCAGTGAGCGGGTCCATGCCCAAATCACAGCGACTGATATAAGTTCTGTTGCACTCTTTCAAGCCGCAGAAAACGCAGCTGCACTTGGGCTACAAATTTGTTTTTTGCAAAGCGACTGGTTTTCAAAACTTCAAGGCACGCAATTTGATCTGATCGTAAGCAATCCCCCGTATATCAGAACGGACGATCCGGCCCTTGAGGCAGGCACGGCCCGCTTTGAGCCTGCCGAGGCGCTTTTCGGCGGAATGGATGGTCTCGATTGCTTGAGAACCATCTGTTGGGAGGCTAAGAACCACCTCAATCCAGGTGGGTTTCTTGCCCTAGAGCATGGTTATGACCAAAAAGACGCGGTTGCTATTTTGATAAAAGAGGCGGGATTAGAATTAAACAGTCAAATTGATGATTATGCAGGTTTACCCCGAGTCACAACTGCTTTACGTCCAGAAACGTAAAATTGCGAAAAACTTAGATTTAGAAAAATGAAATCCAATATCTTTCACTCCGATCAAAACCTGCCCGGGCGGGACGAGGCCATCGTAATTTCGGATCCCCACTTCGTTAACGGCGCATCGATCACGCCCCCCTTTCCGGAAGGTAGCCACCAAGCGATCTTTGGATTAGGTTGTTTCTGGGGTGCAGAGCGATGCTTCTGGAAGCTGGACGGCGTCATCAGCACCGCCGTAGGATATGCCGGTGGAAGCACGAAAAATCCAACCTATCATGAAGTCTGCTCCGGGATGACCGGACACACCGAAGCCGTACTGGTCATCTATGACCCTCAGAAAATCAGCTACCAAAAACTTTTGATGGTTTTCTTGGAGTCGCACAATCCGACTCAAGGCATGCGTCAGGGAAATGACGTGGGTACCCAATATCGCTCGGCGATCTACACTCGCAACGACGCGGAGACTGAAATTGCAAAGACCACCTTAAGCCACTATGAAGTTCTGCTCCAAAAATCGGGATACGGGGCGATCACGACTGAGCTGACGACGGCCAGATCATTTTATTACGCTGAAGATTACCACCAGCAATATTTAGCAAAGAATCCAGGCGGCTACTGTGGACTCGGTGGAACCGGCGTTAAATGTCCAGAAGCGGCAGTCGCGTGAGCTAGTCAGTCAAAGGCGGCTTGATGGGCATCGGAAAAGCGGAGACGTTTCCGGTCTTGGTATCGCCCGCCGGCATGATCTTTGCCTGGCCTTCTTTCTCAACTTCATCGATTCGAACAATAGCCTGTAAAGGAATGTAGGTTCGCTTCACGCCGGCAAATTCACTTTTGAGTTTCTCATCAGACGGGTCAACCACGACTTTTGATCGCTCGCCAAACATGATCTCACCAACTTCCACAAACGCGTACATTGCGCCTTGGGAGACCTCATGGGCATAAACCTCATAGATATTGCCCTGATTATGAAAGATAACTCGAAAAATGCTTTTGCTTGCCATCACTGTAAATCGTTGTTTTATGGGCCGGGTTCAATTATATCAATGAAAGGAAACGTGAGCGGTCATATTTCTGAGCCTGTGATTTTTTAACCTCTAAACCAAATCTAAAATTTTCCGGATGAACAAGAAATTAATTCAGTTGGCGTTAGCGACCGTGTTGATCTCGACTGTATCAACCCCCACGCTGGCTTTAGACACGTCATTTCAGAAACTACTGGATCGAAATCATGTTACTCCAGACTCAATCAGTGTGGTTATTCGCCGCGTTCGCGACGGAAAATTATTAGTCAATCACAACCCTCGGACACCCAGAAACCCGGCCTCTGCAATGAAGCTCGTCACAACTGCGGCTGCTCTCCAACTACTCGGCCCCACGCATCATTGGAAAACCGAGGCACTGGTTGACGGTACGGTGCGCAACAATACACTCGACGGCAATCTGATTTTGCGAGGAAACGGTGATCCCTGGCTTGTCATCGAGAGACTATGGCTCCTTGCCAAAAGAATTCAAAATCAAGGTATCATGCATATCAACGGCGATCTTGTTCTTGATAACACCGTATTTGATCAATCCAAAATCTCAAATAAAACGATCGATGGAAAAACACAGCGAACCTATAACACCCCACCCAATGCTTTATTGATTAATTTCGGCGCGACCGAAATTAATATCAGTGCGAATAACTCAATAGTTACTACTCGCGTCAATCCGCCGGCCACAACGCTCAAGATCAAAAACAATATTCAACTGAGTAACGATCACTGCAATACAGGTGGGCGTCGAATCACACTCGACCTTAAGGTTGAATCCAAAAAAACCATATTACGCCTCGGCGGCTCCTACCCTCGAAACTGCGGCCCACGCTCGTTACGCTACAACCTACTACCCCATGATCAATATGTTTACGGTGTTTTCAAATCCCTTTGGCAGAAAATGGGTGGCACTTTGTCCGGCGAGTGGCGGTACGATAAAACACCTGATGGTGCGACAGTTATAGCCGATCTCGACTCAGTACCTCTAGCGGAAGTGATTCGCTACGTTAATAAGTTCAGTAATAATGTAATGGCACGAAATCTTCTGCTTTCTCTTAATGCTAGCTTGAACACGCAGCCTGGCACACCGTCGAGAGGTCGGGACGCAATCGATCGATGGCTTCACTCAAATTCATTGCATCTTTCCGAACTCCAGATCGACAATGGAGCAGGTCTTTCTCGCGTTGCGCGAATAAGCGCTGCGGATCTTACAACCCTTCTTGAGGGTATGACCTCAATGTCGTGGTGGCCCGAGTTTCTGGGCTCTTTACCCACTGCCACGGTAGATGGATCCCTAAAAAATCGATTCCATAATATCGCCGAGCCTGGACGAATTCGAATGAAAACAGGTCTCTTAAAAAATGTCAGATCGCTCGCAGGATATGCCATCGACCGTCAAGGTGATATTTGGGTGGTCGCCATTCTGCACAATAGCGCACAAGCACACCAATCAAACGGCATCAAGGTTCAGCATCAAATACTAGAGTTACTTTTTGAAGACCAACCGACCAGCCATTAAGCTTCTTAAGCAATAGTTGATATAAATTTATTAATTGCTTCAGCAACAGGTCTAGGGTTATCCATATGGAGATGATGCGCACCACGAAACCTGTGTACATCTGCCTCAGGCAAAGCTGCCAACCTTGCTGCCAAAGTATCACGCTGCAGAAGTAGTCCATCTTCTCCTAAAATTATTACCGTGGGCACGTTGATCGCTTTAAGATATTCCAACACCTGTGCTTCTGAAAAATAAAAGGGTGAGGGCAAGCGTAATCGAGAATCACTTCGCCATTGATAGCCATCCCTAATTCGATAGGTATTTCGCTCAATCAGAAGCTGAGCCGATGTTTCAGTCATTTTGCCCACATCCGCTCTCATTTTGATTAGTGCTTTAAGCTCAGGATAGACCGTGGGCGTTCTAGCGTAAGCCGACTGATATGCATGCAACGAATCAGATAGTCGGATGGCTACCTTATCTTCCGGTTCTGATAGCGGGCCCAACGCCTCCAACAACACGAGCGCCCTAATCCGATCTGGCATCGCAGCAGTTAAAAGACCCGATATCGCGCCGCCCAGGGAATGACCCATGAGAATAAAATCACCCAGTTTGAGCGCATCGGCGGACTCTAGCGCGGCGGGCACGTAATCCAGCAGATGGTATCTGACTCCTGGCGGACGATGCTCAGAAAAACCGTGGCCGGGCAAGTCAATTGCAAAAATCTGCAAATCGGCGAGAAACGGCGATAACGGCGCGAAAGTGGCCACGTTATCTAGCCAGCCATGTAACGCCAGCACAGCCGGGGCGTTAGGGTTACCCCATCGAACGCCATGAATTTTGCCCGCGCTCGGGGGTTCGATACTAAACGGTTCATCGATCATAATTTTGACAAATTGCTCCTAAATTATTGCTGTAGACAGGTTCGCTTGAGCACACCATTTTTCCCAGAAAGTACCAAAAATAGCGCGAAAAATAGGCCGAGATGACTTAGATGTACAGACCTTCTAAAATCTACCCGAATGTCAAGACTGTGTTTTCCTTTTTAATACGGTATAAAACACGGGTTTAACTCGTTCCTTTTTTTAAAACTCCTGGCGCGTTGCGCTGGGAGATATGAGGTAGTCGTCATGTCCCAAGCAAAACAGCAAAATCCGAGTGATCTCGCACAGGCAGCTCGCCGCTCTTTCACCCTCACTGACAACGAAACGGGTGATTCGTGGGAATTGCCGACCTTGCACGGCTCCGTAGGTCCCAAAGTAATCGATATCAGGAAACTTTATGCTCAAACAGGAGCATTCACTTACGACCCTGGATTTACGTCAACCGCGTCTTGCTCTTCTGAAATCACCTACATAGATGGCGAAGCTGGGATTCTACTGCATCGTGGTTACGCAATTTCTGAACTCGCAAAAAACACAGACTTCATGGACGTCTGCTACCTCCTCTTACATGGAGAACTTCCTTCGCCTGAAGAAAAAGAGTTATTTGATGGCGACATCACACGCCACACAATGTTACATGAACAGTTAGTTCGGTTTTACAGCGGCTTTGTGCGGAGCGCGCACCCAATGGCAGTGATGGTCGGCGTTGTTGGCGCATTATCAGCTTTTTATCATGACAGCACCGATATCAACGATCCCCTGCAGCGCATGACCGCCGCACACCGACTCATCGCAAAAATGCCAACGATTGGCGCATATGCGTACAAATACTCTCTGGGCCAGCCTTTCATACAACCGCTCAATAACCTGACCTACTCAGAAAATCTAATGCGCTTAATGTTCGCAGTACCTACCGAGGATTACGAAGTCAACCCGGTGCTGGCAAGAGCGATTGATCGAATTTTGATTCTGCACGCAGATCATGAGCAAAACGCTTCGACTTCAACCGTACGCCTGGCTGGCTCATCTGATGCCAATCCATTCGCATGTGTGGCGGCCGGTATTGCCTCACTTTGGGGACCAGCACACGGTGGCGCCAATGAAGCCGTTCTAAATATGCTGGGTGAAATTGGCACCAAGGACCGAATTCAAAAATACATCAAGAAAGCGCAAGATCCCGAAGATCGTTTCCGATTAATGGGCTTTGGTCATCGGGTCTACAAGAACTATGACCCACGAGCGACCGTGATGCGAGAAACCTGCCATGAAGTTTTGAACGAACTCGGCATTAATGATCCCATGCTTGACCTTGCAATGGAGCTCGAGAGAATTGCAGTAGATGATCCTTACTTCGTTGATAAAAAGCTTTATCCAAATGTTGACTTCTACTCAGGCATTATTCTTCGATCATTAGGTTTTCCGACAAATATGTTTACCGTATTGTTCGCGATCGGTCGGACCGTTGGCTGGATTTCGCATTGGAAGGAAATGATGGAATCCTCCGAAAGCCGAATTGGCCGGCCACGCCAGCTCTATGTCGGAAAAGAACAGCGCCCATTTACTCAAGTAACAGAACGCGCCCATACTGAAAAAAGATCGGGATGGGCGTGGTTATGGGGTGGCGGTCGAAAAAATAGTGACGACTAACCGACTCAAACTAAAGACCGCACAAAACATTCTCCATTGAATTGCGAGGTATACAAGGGCAGTCGTAAAGAAGGAGCCTATCTCTTCGTTGCCGATTCGAAATCTCTTGAGAATCTTCCCGCTGCCTTAACTGAACAGTTGGGTGATCTTGAGTTTGTTATCTCATTCGATCTTGCTACGAGGACGTCATTAGCCTCAGCCGACCCTGCTGAAGTCATGGCCAGTATAAAAACGGGTGGATTCTATCTCCAGATGCCTCCAGGGAAAGACCTAGAAACATGTTGACCAAAATTCTATTCACGCTTGCCGTGATAATCATCGTGGCCATGGTCTTTCGAGTCAAAAACGAAAAAAATAAGCCCGCTAAAACATCTGTTGAAACACCGTCAAAAATTTCGGCTGCATTTGTCGCTTATACGTTGCTCGGACTGATCGCTGCCATATCAGCGCTTGTTTTCGTTTTGCACTGGCAGGATCAACATGAAATTATCAGAATTCAGGTCACCAGCGGACAAGGTTCGACACTCGACTATCAGGCCTACAAAAAAGATGTTGATGGTCGGCAATTCAAGACAGTGCAAGGATTGTCGGTGGATCTCGCTGACAGCGACCGAATCGAAATTCTGCCCGAAAAGAATTAGCTTCTCTTTTTGTTAATGAGAAACTGCCTCAGTCTCTGAATCGGAATATCGAAAATCCTGAAGATTAAGTCCGAGATGAATGTCCTGACGCAATGTCACCAGTTTCCGGGTAAGTTCAATATTTCCAATCCCTTGACGAATATTCTCACCTAGCTTTCCCGGAATATCTGCAACCTGCAGCAACAGTTGGTCGACGCTGCCATACTTATCGAGCAGGCGTGATGCGGTTTGAACGCCGACGTTACGAATGCCCGGAATACATAGTCCCGGGTCACCCGCTAACGTCATCAAGTCAACAAGTTTTTCAGGCGCCACACCAAAATGCTCGATGATCCAATAGATATCACGCTCCTTCTCATTGAAGTGATCGAAAAGGGTGATACAGGGGCCCACCAACTGACAAAAACTTTTATCAGTTGACAGGATCACTGTTGGAATATGCATTTTGCGCGTACGCACTGCGATCGAGGCAATTGCGTCATCTGCTTCAAAACCCTCTGCTGCCAAAGAGTGGATGCCCATTTCAGAAAACGCCGCCTCAATCGACGGTAGACTCTGCTTCAGATCAATTGGCATCGCTGGGCGATTTTTCTTGTAGTCAGGGAATTCCTGCAAACGCCAACTGTTACCAGAAACCTCCATCACTAAAATCGCATGAGAAGGTCGATGGCGGCGTAGCGCACGTCGAGCGGATGCCAAACAGGCATTGCTCACTTTCTTGGATCGATCGTCGACGTCCTCGGGGACGCCTGCGTACACTCGTCGAATCAGATTTAACCCGTCTATCAACAAAACCGTCATTAATATCCTTCCCTACCCAAGCGGCGGACAAGTGACTATACCGCTACCTTGATCGCTCCGCGTTAAAGGATATATCGAGAAAGGTCTTCGTCTTCAGCGAGGCTGCTAAGGTGAGAATCCACATAATCGCGATCAATAATAATTGATTGTCCGCCTCGATCTGCCGCTTCAAATGAGATATTTTCAAGCAATCGCTCCATCACGGTATGCAAGCGTCGAGCGCCGATATTTTCGGTTTTTTCATTTACACGCCAGGCCACATCGGCGATTCGGTCGATCCCGTCTGCAGAAAACTTCAGCGTCACATTTTCGGTTCCCATGAGGCTAGCATACTGCTCAGTAAGGGAGGCATTCGGTTCAGTTAGAATTCTGACGAACTCCTCTGTACCCAAAGCATCGAGCTCGACTCTAATTGGCAGTCGACCTTGCAACTCAGGAATCAGGTCGGATGGTTTTGTGAGCTGAAATGCACCTGAAGCAATAAATAAAATATGGTCGGTTTTTACCATACCGCTACGGGTTGTCACAGTCGACCCCTCGATCAGGGGTAATAGATCTCGTTGCACGCCTTCACGAGAGACATCGGCACCTTGGCGGTCACTATTGCCCACAATTTTATCGATCTCATCTAAAAAAACGATCCCATCCTGCTCAACACGATCAAGCGCTTCTTGCTTGAGATCTTCATCATTAATCATTAACGAGGCCTCCTCATCAATGAGCAGACGCATGGCTTCACTCACTTGCACCTTTCGCGTTATCTTTTTCTGACCGCCCATATTCTGAAACATCCCCTGCAACTGATCGGTCATCTGTTCCATTCCGGGAGGGGCCATAATCTCGATCCCCACATTCGGCGGGGCCACCTCGACTTCGACTTCCTTATCGTCCAAATTCCCCTCACGCAATAACTTTCTCAGACGCTGTCGACCCGCCCCCTCATCAGTCTCTTTATCGTTTGAGCCACGAGCTCGAGGTAAAAGCAGGTCAAGAACACGTTCTTCAGCCGCATCTTCGGCACGGGTCTGTACACGCTGAAGCGCCTCTTCCCGGGTCATTTTGATCGCCATATCGACAAGATCACGAATAATCGAATCAACTTCTCTGCCCACATAACCCACTTCGGTAAATTTTGTTGCCTCGACTTTTATGAAGGGTGCTTTCGCAAGCTTCGCGAGACGTCGAGCAATTTCAGTCTTACCGACGCCAGTAGGACCGATCATTAAGATATTTTTTGGCGTAATTTCGCTCCGAAGAAACTCATCGGGAACTTGTTGGCGTCGCCAACGATTTCGAAGAGCAATCGCAACCGCACGCTTGGCATTGGACTGACCAATAATATGCTTGTCAAGCTCCTCAACAATCTCACGGGGTGTCATCTCAGACATAACTTTCCACAGGTTTGAATCAAAAACTAGAATTAGATAAATAGCCAGTACCGCAATTTAACGGTTATGCCGGTTGAATCTCCAACTCTTCAATTGTAATTTGATGATTTGTATAGATACAAATATCAGCAGCGATCCCGAGCGCCTTCTCGACCGTTGTCCTGGCGTCGAGATTTGTCTCAGAGACCAGTGCGCGAGCGGCTGCCTTAGCATAAGCACCACCCGACCCGATCGCCATTATCCCTTCTTCAGGCTCAATGACATCACCCGTTCCCGAGAGAATAAATGACGCAGAAGCATCAGCTACCGCGAGCAAAGCCTCGAGACGCCGAAGCATTCTGTCCGTGCGCCAGTCCTTCGAAAGCTCTACAGCCGCGCGGGTCAAATTGCCTTGATGTTGCTGCAGTTTTCCTTCAAAACGTTCAAAAAGAGTGAAAGCATCGGCAGTGCCTCCGGCAAATCCTGCAATAACCTGATCGTTGTACAAGCGTCTCACTTTTCGCGCGTTACCTTTCATCCGGGTATCGCCAAGTGTCACTTGTCCATCTCCTCCAATAACGACTTGATTACCTCGACGCACCGAGAGAATAGTCGTGCCATGCATTTTGACTTCGCTCATTAATATGCCTTTGTTATTAGGGATCGGGTTGAAAGTTCCCAATCTTGAGAACTATTCAACGAGCTTAAGTTTAGGTCTTCCGCGCGCTTGGGACGGATTCATCGAATCAGCAGTTTTACCGTCTTGGTCGTCTTCAGTACTCGCCCCTGGAAAAGACATGCCTTGACGAGTCTCGCGATCAAAAATTGCCAGTACCGCGTTAACAGGAACCATCACGGAACGCGGCATCCCTTGAAACCGGGCGGAAAACGTTATGAATTCATTGCCCATATCAAGATCTGAGACCGCCTGAGGGCTAATATTCAATACAATCTGCCCGTCCTCAATAAATGCCTCCGGGACATCTACCCCGTTCACATCCGCATTGACGACCAACTGCGGGGTCAAATTATTATCAAGCGCCCACTCAAAGATTGCCCGGATCAGGTAAGGGCGATGTGAGGTTAATGCAGCCTTATCCTCGCTCATTACATTAACGTCAGCCGATCGAAATCTCGCGCTCAGCTGGACTGAGGCTTTCGATAAACGAGGCTTTTTCGAACATTCGCGTTCCGTAGGCTAGCGTGTTTGAGCCTTGCTTCGGGAGGCTTATACCCAACATCGGTAATCGCCATAACAAAACAGCAAAGTAGGCATCCACCATCGTAAATTCGTCACCGAGCACAAATTTATTATGGCCAAAGTGACTCGACATCGCCACGAGGCCATCGTTAATACTCTTACTCAACTTCTTGTCCGGCTTAGATCCTGTCGCAATACAGGACTGAATACTATCAAGCCAATCGCGCCGTAAACGAGACACCATTACCCGAACCTTAGCGCGAGTAGTCGGATCACTGGGTAACAGTGGTGGGTGCGGGAACCGCTCATCGAGATACTCACTAACGACGATCCCGTCATACAAAATCAAATCTCGATCCGAGAGAGTCGGCGTTTCACCATAAGGATTCAGCTCCGCAATTATCTCCTCGTCCTCTTTGCTAGCAATGTAGACCACATCGCATTCGATATCTTTTTCTTTGAGCACAAATCGACAAGCGTGACTAAAAATACACAAAGAACCGGAGTAGAGCTTCATACAGAGTTACCCATGCTTAAATTAAATGTTGAGGAAAAATAGTGTCAACACCACGCCACCACAGCGATCAATGCACGTCGCGCCAGTACTCCTTTTTAAGCGCGTAGGCGAGTCCGATAAATACCAGCATAAAGACCATTACCCATATGCCTATTTTGTAACGCACTAATTTTGCCGGCTCTGCGAGATACACCATGAAATTAGTGAGATCGCGCATTGCGCCATCATATTCCTCAGCGTTCATCGAGCCCGGTGAGATCTGATCAAAACCGGCCAGGCTTTTGGCGCCATTCGATGCCACTTCAAAATTCGCTGATCGCAGGCCTTGCCACTCATAAAGAATGTGTGGCATCGCAACGTTCGGGAAAAGCGTATTGTTCCATCCCGTGGCTGTGCCCGGGTCCCTGTAAAAACCACGCATGTAGGTATAAATCCAATCTGGGCCATGAGACCGAGCCGTCAGGCTCAAATCTGGAGGGGTCACACCCAACCACGATTCTGCATCTTCTGCCGACATGTTGACCTTCATCAAATCACCGGGTCGATCTGAAGCAAACATCATCTCTTCGCGAAGATCTGTCAAATCAATATCGAGATCTCTCGCCATGCGGTCGTATCGCATAAATGATGCCTCGTGACACGATAGACAGTAATTTACAAAAGTATGCGCGCCCCTTCGGAGCGATGCCTTATCTGCAAGGTTGATATACGCGGAATCGAGATGCTCGCCCCCGCCGCCGGCTGCCATGGCCGCAGGAGATGAAAATACCAACACCAGAGGCAGTAGTTTTTTAATAACACTTTTCATATGCTCTACCCCACGCGATCCGGCTCGGGCTTTGTCCGATCCAATGTAGTGTAAATCGGCATCAGCAGGAAAAACGCAAAATACAACAACATGCCAATTTGGGCCCAAATAACGTTCTCGAACAAGAACAAATCAATGTGGCCAGGATTTTTCGTGCCGAGGTAACCCAACATCACAAAAGTAACGGCAAAAATTGTAAGCGCGGTCTTGTACATCCATCCTCGGTAACGTATCGAACGCACTTTTGCGCGATCAAGCCAGGGCAGAAAGAAAAACATAACGATCGCAGCGCCCATCGCAATCACACCCCAAACCTTTGCGCCGCCAGGCAACCATTCGAAGGTAACGGCACGCAGAATCGAATAGTAAGGCGTGAGATACCAAAGCGGGACGATATCCGGTGGAGTCTGGAGGATATCCGCTGGCGCAAAATTATCTTTTTCCAGAAACCACCCGCCTAACTCGGGTACAAAAAATACAATACCCAGAAATATCGTCATAAACACGGCAATGCCAAACGTATCTTTAACGGTGTAGTACGGGTGAAACGGGATCCCATCAACAGGAATGCCATCTTTATCTTTATTTTTCTTGATATCAATGCCATCAGGGTTATTTGATCCCACTTTGTGCAGCGCAACGATATGCAGGTAAACCAGCAGGGCTAACAGAAGTGGCAACAAAATCACATGAAACGCAAAAAAGCGGTTCAACGTTGCATCAGAGACCACAAAATCTCCGCGAATCCATTCCGCCAATGGCTCGCCGATGACCGGTATCGCGCCAAACAGCGAAATAATGACCTGCGCTCCCCAATACGACATATTGCCCCATGGAAGTAGGTAGCCGAAAAATGCCTCTGCCATCAATGCCACATATATCACCATGCCGAGAATCCAAATTAACTCTCGAGGATTCCGGTAAGAACCGTACATCAGTCCTCGGAACATATGCAGATAAACGACGAGAAAAAACATTGAAGCGCCTACCCCGTGCAAATAACGCACAAACCATCCTGCCGGCACATCACGCATGATGTACTCCACGGACGCAAATGCCAATTCAGCATCTGGCTTGTAATGCATCGTTAGAATAATGCCGGTGACGATTTGCAGGACCAACACCACCACCGCGAGACCGCCAAAGTAATACCAGAAGTTAAAGTTTTTAGGCGCATAATATTGCGCGAGATGCTCATTCCAGACTTTTGTCAGAGGAAAACGATCATCAATCCAATTGATCAAGCTCATCCTGTTGCCTCCGTCTCATCCACGCCAATCAATATACGGTTCTCCGTAACATAGGAATGCGGCGGCACAACAAGGTTGGTCGGCGCCGGCACGTTTTTATAGACTCGACCCGAAAGATCAAATTTGGAACCGTGACACGGACAAAAGAAACCGCCCATCCAATCATCTCCCAGGCCAGTAGATGCGCCCTTTTCAAATTCTTTAGTCGGGGCACAACCCAAATGTGTGCAGACCCCTAGGACCACGAGCACATCAGGGCGAATCGAACGATGACGATTCTGCGCATAGGCAGGCTGTTGCTCGATCACCTCTGAATCAGGATCTGACAGTTCCCCCACAATCTCTTCGAGATCAGCAAGCGTTTGCTCATCACGACGCAAAATCCAGACAGGCTTTCCTCGCCACTCGATAACTTTCATCTTTCCTGGTGCGAGGTCTTCAATATCCACCTCAACCGGGGCACCCGCTGCCACCGCTCTCGCGCTGGGTTTCATACTTGCCACTAAAGGCACAGCCAAAGCGGTCGCGCCCGCAAGGCCTACGCCAGTTGTTACTGTTGTCAGCAGGCGGCGCCTGCCACTATTCACGTCGTCAGTCATGACATCCTCTGCAAAGTTCTGCACAATGTGTGCGACGCCCAACGGCGATCGCTAAAAAACGGGAGGATTATAGCAAAACAGAGCAAATTCCCGCGCCCAAAACCTAAAATTTAACGCTCAGCATGTCCTCCATCGCCCGAATCCGGGTTGGATAAAAGAAGACGTCTTTCAAAACCTTATCGTAGCCGCGGTTAAGGGCTGCCCTTGCTCGCGTGGCGAGCTCAGGATCGTCTTTTAAATCAGCCAGTTTGAAACTGAGCATAATCAGCACTGCATCCGGTGCGAACAGTGTCTCATCACGCAACATCTCGCTCAACTCGGCACCCTTCAATAACGAATTGACCTCTCGGCGCCAACCATTTGCGTGGTGATAGCTCTGCCAGGAAGCCTTCACTAACTGATAGGAAAAATCCAGATCATCTGGATCATTGCTCCAACCCCAAAACTCAAAAAATGCCTGCGCAACATAGGCATAGTCAGCGAGCGAGGCGGTCCCCAGTGACCGACGGCCCGACTGCGACCGATGGAGTTTCCCATCACGCCAAAGCGTTGCGACAATATCTTTTTTTATTTTCTCTGCAGTTTCGATGTACTGGAGGTCTTTTGAGTGTTTCGCACCCTCCAAAAAAGCCATTAAAGCCAATGCGTTCCAACCTGCAAGCGGCTTATGATCAACGGGCAACGTCCGGCTTGAGCGAGCGCTCCGGAGTTTTGACATTGCGCTATTTAAAGCCAGGTTAATCTCATCTGGTGATAACCCAAGTTGTATTGCCACACTTTCGACTGGCGCCCGATTGATCAACAGATGGCCGTATTCAAAGGCCGGGAAAGCAGGCAATGACCATATCGCTCTAATGACCCGACCTTCATCGGAGGTCAGGAGATAGGAGAGCGCCTGATCGTCATACAAATAATAAGCGCCTTCCCTGCCCTGTCCGTCCACAGCGGATAATGAAGCCGCGAAGAAACCCTCCGCACTTCGCATCTTGGTCATCATGAAATCAAGTGTTCTGAATCCTATCGCTCGATAATCTTCTTGTTCCAACACGGCAGCCGCAAGAAGGTATAGACGAGCAAGCTGCGCATTGTCGTAAAGCATTTTCTCGAAATGAGGCTGACTCCACCCCGGGTCTACGGTATAACGGAAAAAACCGCCCTCGACATGATCATGAAGGCCACGCATTGCAATCGCATCAAGGGTCGTTTGAAGCAACTCTCTCACGGCTGCGCTCGGACTCTGCTGATATCGCCTTAACAGGTAACTCAGCTGGGGTGCATAGGGGAAACGTGACTGATTGCCAAATCCCCCCTCCATCAGATCGGCAATGGAAAGCGCTGTCTGCTCGAAGGCCCTGCCCAGGGTCGCCACCTGAAGGGATTCAAATTCAGTGCGCTGATCTTCGAATCCTGACGGGCCCGTCTGACGTGCCACGGTGGCAATACGCACAGGGTCCTGCTGCCAAAGGGTATGAATCTTTGCGATGACCTCGGCAAATGAATCAGGCGGGACGTACAGAACCGCATACAGTGGATAACCCTCTGGCGTTAGAAAAGCGTTAAGCGGCCAACCCCCTCTGCCTTGTGTTTTTTGCACAAAATCCATCAATCCAATATCAAGCGCCGGCTGAAGTTCCCGATCCACCTTAACGGGAATGAAATCCCGATTTAATACCTTAGCGATTTCAGGATCGCTGTAGCTCTCCTCCTGCATTACATGACACCAATGACATGAGAAATAACCCACCGAAACATACACCAGTTTGTTTTCTGCGCGCGCCAACTCAAAGACTGAATCACTCCATTCCTGCCAGGCAACAGGATCGTCACCATGCTGCGCGAGATAAGGCGCCGGATGCCCTTGAAGCTGATTCGTTAGCGCTAGCGCTTGCGGAGCTGTTACTAAGAGCAATAGCGCGGACAAAAAACAGGGAATACGAATGTTCACGCCCCTAATCCGGAATGTCGCAGCAAAGCATCGATCGAGGGGGGTCGTCCGCGAAACGTGGTGAAATTATCGAGAGGCTCGTTGACGCCGCCCGTTTCAAGCACCGAGCGCAAAAAATCCTGTCCACTTTTCGCATCAAATATACCGTCTTCTTCAAACCGACTATAGGCATCCGCTGATAGCACCTCGGCCCACTTATAACTGTAGTAACCCGCCGCATAACCGCCAGCAAAAATATGCGAGAAGCTGTTCTGAAAACGATTAAATGCCGGCGCCTCTAGCACCGCCACCTGATTGCGCACCTCATCCAGGATATTTTGGATATCCTCAGGCGCCCGAATTCGCTGGTTGTCATGCAGCGTCATATCAAACACCGAAAATTCAATCTGTCGCAACATTTGCATTGCGCTCTGAAAATTTCGGGCACCGCGCATTCGATCGAGAAGATCCGGAGGCAGGGGCGCTCCCGTCTCAAAGTGACCCGAGATTTTATTCAGGGCTTCTGTTTCCCAACACCAATTCTCCAAAAATTGACTCGGCAACTCAACTGCATCCCAAGGCACCCCGTTGATTCCCGCCACAGAAGACTCATCAACCTGCGTGAGAAGATGGTGTAAGCCATGTCCAAACTCATGGAAAAGCGTGACCACATCATCATGAGTCAACAAGGACGGGTTTCCACCGACGGGTGGCGTGAAATTACAAGTCAACATGGCCACCGGTTTTTGGATTGCATCATCCGGTAAGCGACGTCGGCCAATACAGTCTGACATCCAGGCGCCCCCCCGTTTATGGGGTCGGGCATACAAATCAAGATAGAAACATCCTCGAATACTCTCGTCAGAATTCAGCAATTCAAAAAATTGAACGTCTTCGTGCCATAAACTCTTACCGTCTGATTTATGAATTTTTATGCCAAACAGTTTTTCGGTGATAAAAAACAATCCGTCGAGCACCTTCGGCAGTGGAAAGTAAGGCCGGATTTCCTCATCACTAAAATCAAAACGCGATTGCTTTAATTTCTCTGAATAAAAGGCAATGTCCCACGCCTTCAGATCTTCTTGGCCATACTCCGACAACGCAAAGTCATGAAGCGCTCGCATTTCTTCAAGCGCTGTTTTTTTCGAGCAATCAGCTAGATCCTGAAGAAAGTCGCTAACTTCATTAGCTGAAGATGCCATTCGGCCTTCCAACGCATAGTCCGCATAAGTTTCGAATTCGAGAAGAGTTGCCATTTCATCACGCAAAGCGACGATTTTTACCAACAACGCACTATTATCAAACGCCCCAGCGTTCGGACCCAGCTCACTCGCTCGAGTGACATAAGCTTCGTACATTCGCTCGCGAAGCATACGGCTTTCGCAAAACATCATAAAAGGGGCATAGGAAGGTGCCTGAAGTGTGAAACGCCATCCCTCGATCGAGGCGCTCTTTGCATTCTCGTATGCAAGATCTACCGCGCTTTGAGGAAGCCCCGTCAAATCAGCTTCATCTGTAATGTCCAATACCCATTGATCAGTCGCATCCAGAAGATTCTGATCAAATTTATTTGAAAGACTCGATAACTCGCTACTGATCTCACGAAATCGATCTTGGGCATCGCCTTGAAGTTCTGCACCCGAAAGACGGAAGTCACGGATTGCATTCTTAATCACTTTTTTTCGAGCATCTGACAGTAACTCAAACTCAGCAGACCGGGACAGTTTTTTATAGCCGTTAAAAAGTGTTAGGTTTTGCCCTAATTCTGAGCTGAAGTCACTTAACTTGGGCAAACAAACCTCGACCGCCGCGCGAAATGCCTCGCTATCTGTTACCGCATTGAGATGGGAAACCGGCGACCAGACCCGCTCGAGATGCTCCTCAATGTCCTGAATTTCGGCCGCAAGCGAATCCCATGTCGGGTGGTCACACGCCGACTCAATTTCGTTAATTTTTTGTCGACATCTGGCAAGGGTCTGATCTAGCGCCGGTTCGATCTGGGCCGCATCGATCTCCGCAAATCGTGGCAGTCCTGAAAGATCCAAAAGCGGGTTGAATACATTCGCGTTTCTGGTCATGAGTCGTCCTTGTAAACTTTCCTAGAATTTTACTCAATGGAACTTCTGATCGGAGTGAATCAACAGGGAAACTTAGCCGCGCCTGATTAAGCTTATCCTCACAACTTTTATACACCTTAGTGATTTAATTTTCCCGTTGGTTTTCCTCCAACGTAAGTTGATAACTTCTCTTCTTGCCCCGGCTTCACGTCGGGGCTTTTTTTATCGCAAGGTTTCTAACTCGATTCTCAATTCTGAGGCTAAAATCCGGTTATGATCGAACATTATGACTTCCTTGTCATCGGCGGCGGAAGCGGCGGGATTGCCGGTGCCCGACGCGCCGCTGAATATGGTGCTCGCGTCGCCCTCATTGAAAACCAGCGAATGGGGGGCACCTGCGTCAACGTAGGCTGTGTGCCGAAAAAAATGATGTGGAACGCTGCACACTTTGCGGATGGGCTCACAATTGCCGAAGATTATGGCTTTCCAATAACACCGCCCGTATTCGACTGGACACGCTTTAAAACCGCGAGAGATGCCTTTATTGATCGCCTCAATGGGATCTATCTTCGTAACCTCGAGTCTTCAAATGTTGACATTTATCGTGGATGGGCAGTTTTTGAGTCTGTAAATAGCGTACGGGTTGGCGATCAGATACTGACAGCAGATCATGTGCTTATTGCTACGGGTGGACGGCCAGCCACGCTGAACTTACCGGGTGCCGATCTTGCAATCACCAGTGATGGCTTTTTTGACCTCGAGTCCCAACCTAAAAACCCGCTAATTATCGGCGCTGGCTACATCGCAACCGAATTGGCAGGCGTTTTACAGTCGTTGGGCTCAAGCGTCACGATGCTTCTTCGAAAAGACATTCTGCTACGTGGTTTTGATCATACCCTTCGTGACGCGATAACCCATGAGATGCAATCAGACGGCGTCAACATTCTGACTTGGGTACAGTTACAAGGACTTGAGCAAGAAGCGACTGGAGAGTTATCTTTTTATGATGAAAGCGGCACCCGTCACGGCGGTTTCGACTGCATCATCCTTGCCACCGGACGAACTCCTGCTACAGATGCGATCAACCTTGAAATTACAGGCCTTACCACGGATCCATCAGGATTTATTCTCACTGACGAATGGCAACAGACCGCTATTTCCAATATTTATGCAGTCGGCGATGTCACCGGCCGAGCCGCCCTGACGCCAGTTGCCATTGCCGCAGCCCGACGCCTGTCCGATCGACTGTTTGGCGATCAACCGAATACCAAACTCGACTATGAATCGATCCCAACGGTGGTATTTTCGCACCCCCCCATCGGTACAGTCGGACTTAGCGAAAAAGAGGCTAGA
>JABHUE010000012.1 GCA_018672825.1 Pseudomonadota bacterium
AGATCAAGACGAGAGCGTTCAACATCCGTAGACCGGTTTAAATAAGCCGCATACAGCCCGCCAAATACCAGCAGCAGCACAGCGCCGGTCGCGACCCAACGGTATTGAATCGCAATTGGTTGCATCCGGTTCCGCACCGGTTCTGTCATCGTACCCGGGCCATCCTCTTTGGGCGGAAGCAATTCTTTTCGATCGGTTATTGCCTGTTCGATTGATACCCCGGTCAATCGGGCATAGTTGCGAAGATATCCAACAGCATAAGTCCAACCCGCTGTATGCGAGTAATCATCATTTTCGAGCGCCTCCACAACATTAGGCAGGAGTCTCAACTCCTCGGCGACCGATTCGATACTCCACCCTTGTAACTCTCGAGCGGCGCGGAGGATTTCGCCGGGGGTTGTCGTAACGATCGTATCGGTTTTATCCATTTGATACCTCGCCGATCAAGGTCATTAAGCGCTTTGATTCGTCACTCGAAGGAAAATTACTTTTAAGTCTTGTCGCATAATCAAGCGCAAGATTATCCGCTCCAAGCTCGGTTTCTGTTTGAACTGCAAGCAAAAGCCCTTCAGGCGATTCCCATCCTGTGGCGAATAGCCGTTCCAAAAAAGCGCGCGCCGAAAGGAATTCTCTCAGTTCGAAACTCGCAACCGCCGATTGATACAAAATGACCCGATTCTTGGGTTGTCCGGTCAAGGCAATCCTGAAATAGTCTCTCGCTTCCCGTGGATCCCCTGCCGCAAGCAAGCACCTCCCGAGTCCATACTGGCTAACATAAACTTGCATATTGAAGGGATCTGCAATCGCCAATTCGAACTGCTGAATTCCCTCCTTCAAATCTCCGTTCTCACACAAAAAAGTACCAAAATCATTGCGCGCGGGCACATTTCTTGAATCGGTAAGAAGCGCCCGATCAAAGTGGTATCGCGCATCCTTTGATTCACCTAGCCGAATTTTCAGAAGCGCCATTGCATAGTTCGCTGGAGAACTCAAAGGGTCAACTCTTAAAGCGTCCTCTAAAGCTTCTAATGACGATGCCAGTCGATCTTGATTCATGTACCCCAAGCCTAACTGGGTGTAGACCTCAACTTTCTGGTTTTTCTGTTCTGGTGTCTCAAAGTCCAACATGGACTGACAACTACATAACGTCATCAGCCCAATCATCGCCAGCGCCGCTCTCATTGTGCAGCCGCCAATTTTGCGCTTCTATGTGTCCGGTCCTGAACTTCACCAGCAAGTTGACCGCACGCCGCCGCAATGTCCGCGCCACGAGTGCGGCGAGTAATCGTCGTCAATCCTAGTCGCATTAACTCCGATCTGAATCGATTGATGGCATTCGAACTGGACCTTTTGTAGGCAATACCCGGAACCGTATTAAACGGAATCAGATTAATTTTTGACGGAATGTTCTTGAGAAGTGTCGCCAGACGCCTTGCATCTTCAACCGAATCATTAACACCATCAAGCATGACATACTCGAAAGTAATCCGTCGTCGCGTATCATTTTCGAGGTATCGCTCGCAGGCGCCCAGTAATTGCGATATCGGATACTTACGATTAATGGGTACCAACTGATCCCGCAATTCATCAGTGACTGCATGAAGCGAGATCGCGAGACTCACCGGGCAATCCATCGCTAGGTCATCAATTCGCGGCACGACTCCCGCTGTACTTAGAGTCACCCGGCGTCGAGAGAGGCCAAATGTCATATCATCGAGCATCAGGCGTAGCGCGGTTATAACCTCTTCGTAATTAAGAAGCGGCTCTCCCATTCCCATCATGACCACGTTTGTGACCGGCCGCGGACCGAGTCCGGCCGTCTTCAGCAATTGATCCGCTATCAGTAGTTGACCAATTATTTCACTCGCATTCAAATTCCGACTAAACCCTTGACGGGCAGTCGCGCAAAAACTACAAGTGAGCATGCATCCAACCTGTGAGGATATGCAGAGGGTACCCCTACCCTCTTCGGGGATGAATACTGTCTCAACACAGTTGCCGTCGATCAACTTAACTAACCATTTTCTCGTACCATCATCCGACATTTGACTATTTGCAATCTTCGGCATGTCAATCACAGCTTGCTGTGATAGCAAATTTCGTAATTCCAATCGCAGATCAGTCATCTGACTAAAGTCACTAACGCCACGCTGATAAATCCATTTCATGGCCTGGCGAGCATGGAACGCCTTCTCTCCAATCGATAAAAAATACACCTGAAGAGCGTTACGGTCTAATCCCAACAGGTTTAGTTTTTGCGCCATGACGATTTAGTTAATGTTGCGACTGCTTAGTCTACTCGCGGACAAATATCACTATCCTCAAAGAAGAAACTAATTTCTTCTCGAGCAGTTTCCGGCGCATCTGATCCATGCACCGCATTAGCCTCAACAGACTCGGCAAAGTCCGCGCGGATCGTTCCAGGCGCTGCGTCCACAGGATTGGTCGCACCCATAATCTCGCGATTTCGAGTGATGGCGCTTTCCCCTTCCAAAACTTGCACCACCACAGGCCCGGAAGTCATATAGTCAACAAGATCGTTATAAAACGGACGCTCCCGATGCACCGCATAAAAATCCTGTGCCTGAGAACGGGTCAGTTGAATCATTCGTGAAGCAATAACACGCAACCCGCCCGTTTCAAATCGATCGTAAATTTTTCCAATCAAATTCCGTCGTACAGCGTCCGGTTTCACAATAGAAAACGTTCTTTCAATTGCCATTTAAGGTCTCCGTTTATAAAAATTAATGCTTCTACCGCTCAATCTATCGAGCAGCGTGTTTGGATTCGGCATAACCTTAGGTTTCCGAATATGAGTAGATGTAACGGGATTTTATTCGCTGCCCAACATGTGAGCAATGAGAACGTCTGATTCGACCGAATCAACCTGAATCGGAACAATATCGCCCGAGCCGCCGTTGAGGCGCTTGACCTGCACAGGCATATAATTCTCTAATCGACCATGATAAGCCCCGGACTTACCACTCACCACAGGACGCTCGATCAATAGTTGTCCTTTGCGCCCTACCATACCCTCGAGTGCTCGATTGCGAACCGTCTGCCCGGCCTGTCGCATCTCGGCCGCTCGACGTCGTCTTTCCGGAATTGCAACCTGGCGCGGTATCCTAGCGGCCGGGGTTCCCGGTCTTGCGGAAAACGGGAAAACATGCGGATAAATGATCTCCGCATCTTTGATCACCGAAAGAGACTGTGCAAAGTCTGCCTCCGTCTCTGTCGGGAAACCCGCCATGATATCTGCTCCCAAAACAAGCCCCGGTAGACGTTCTCTCGCGGCGAATAACCTCTCCAGCAACCACTCTCGATCGTATCGCCTTTTCATCCGTTTCAGAATCAGTGTGCTGCCACTTTGCACGGAAACATGAAGATATGGGCAAAAACGTTCGTCCGAACCCATTAAATCAAGGAGTGAATCATTCAGGTGCGCGGGATCAATTGAACTCAGCCGGATTCGAAACTCGCCCGGCAACCGGGAAATCTTCTTCAGTAACGACACGAGATTTAACGCATCGACTTCGCCGTCTGACGACGAATATTCATAGCTTCCAAGGTCAACGCCACACACCACGATTTCAGAGCTTCCAGACGCTACGAACGTTCTAACCTGATTCAAGATAGCGTCTTCATTCAACGATATGCTTCTACCCCGTGCGCGGTGGATCACGCAAAATGTGCAGCCCTGATCACAACCTTGCTGGACCTGAACAAACGCCCGGGTTTGACCTTCAAAACCCCTTAATAATGTCGCCGGTAATCCCGTCAAACGATCAACATAAACGGGGCTTGGGTCATTAGAATTTGATTTTAGGCTGCGAACAAAAGGGGCGATAATCGATTTTTGATCGTTCCCCAAAACGATAGAGACGCCTGGCAAGGCCGCGCACTCTTCCGGTTCATTTTGCGCGTAGCAACCGGTCAACACTACTTTTGCATTCGGATTATTCCGCAACACCCGTCGGACTGCCTGTCGGGTTTGACGATCCGCCTCAGCAGTCACCGTACAAGAATTGATTAGGTAAAGATCTGCGGATTCATTTGAATCTACTAATTGCCAATTATCGTCAACGAGCGACTGCGCCATAGTGGCCGATTCAAGCGTATTAATCTTGCAACCCAAAGTGACCACCGCCACACGATTTTGCCGGTTAACATCGATAGTACCGAAAGCAGCGTTTGAATGTTGCGTCGCTAGAGGCGTATTACAGCGCACCGATCAAGACTTAACTGTAAAGCTCTCGCCGCAGCCGCACTCATCCACCACGTTAGGGTTTTTAAATTGGAATGCGGTCGAAAAACCATCGGAAGCAAAGTCGATCTCGGTGCCGTCGACAAACGGGATCGTCTCACGATCGACGAACACCTTCACCCCGTTACTGGTGAAAATCTCATCATTGTCGCCAGCGTCATCAGCAAAATCCACGACATACGCAAGACCCGAACAGCCCATTGTTTTGATACCGAGCCGTAACCCTTCTCCCTTCCCGCGTGAACTGAGTTGCGATAACACCCGGGATGCAGCGGGTTCGGTTAACGTTATTGCCATCATTGCCTCCTGAATGCATGGTTGAGTTTTTCATGAATAGACCGTTATTTTACCATGACTGAAAACAACCAATGATTCACTCTTCAGGCGAGCCTGACTGACCTAGATGCTCCACCGATGTGAGGAATCCCCGCAAAATATTAACCTCTTCGGAGGTCGATACCCCTTGCAGCAAGACCCGTCGGAGTTTGCGGGCAAGTTTGACGCGTGGCCCATTCGTGAATCCAGTCTGATTCATTACCTTTTCGAGGTGCTGCATTAAGCCATCAAACTCGCCCATCGTATTTGGCTTTAATGCTGTTTCAGTCTCAATTGCCAGTCCGTCATTAGCCGCGAGACACGCTTTGCGACATTCGTAAGCCATGATTGCAACCGCGGTTGCGACATTAAGAGATTGAAATTGCTCATCGACATCAATCCGCAAATGCCCATGACATAAGTCCAAATGCTCGTTTGATAAACCGGAAGCCTCTGGCCCAAACACTAAGGCAACAGGACCCACAACAAGATTTTGTAATAATTCGTGAGCAGCGGAAGCGCTATCGAAAGGCGTAAATGAAATCGACCTTCGTCGTGCGGTCGCGCCGATCACTAGCACGCAATCACGAACCGCTGTGGTCAAATCGCCAAATACGTCCGCGTTTTGCAACACATGATCTGCTCCGGCTGCTCGCGCGGTGGCCTCTTCATGCGGAAACACGCGGGGTGAGACTAATCGGAGACGCGAAAGGCCCATATTCGCCATTACGCGCGCAGCGGCTCCAATATTACCTGGGTGGGTCGTTCCCACCATCACAATTTTAAGTCCGCCCAGAGATTGACCTAAGGGTTCAGAATGTTTTGAAAGAGGCATAAATCTAAGACCTACTATAGAATCCGGAGTCGTAAAACTAAATCAAGATCACTTCGCCTGAGCTGCCACTACCCAACAGCCGTTGCTCAGACGTTGAAACGCACCCTTACCGCAAGATACAAAAATGCATCCAATGCTTTATACCGCCGTCCGATCTGTTCGAGAAGGTGCCCGAGTCATTTTAATGTACTACAACCAACTTGATCGTTTGGATATCACTTCGAAAGGTCGTAATGATTTTGTAAGTCAAGCAGACATTGAGGCGGAGCGCGCAATTTTAGAGGTGTTAACGCGCGCCTATCCAGATCATGGCATCCTGGCTGAAGAGAGCGGCATGAAGGAAGGTGGCGAGTACACATGGGTCATTGATCCATTGGACGGAACGACTAACTTTTTACACGGTTTCCCCGTATTCTGTATTTCCGTTGCCGTCATGAAGGGTGATGCAGTTCATCATGGGGTTGTTTATGACCCCGTACGAGACGAAATGTTTACCGCGAGTCGCGGCGATGGTGCGCAATTAAATGGCAAAAAAATTCGGGTAAGCAAGACTCGTCAACTTGCTCCCGCTCTATTAGGAACTGGATTTCCTTTTCGTGAAATGGACAACCTGACTCCCTGGCTTCGCAGTTTCGAGTATTTACTCCCCAAGACCGCAGGTATTAGACGAGCAGGCGCCGCGGCACTCGACCTCGCATACGTCGCCGCAGGCCGTCTGGATGGTTTCTGGGAATTTGGACTAAAACCATGGGACATTGCCGCTGGCGCCCTTCTGATTCGTGAAGCCGGCGGCTTAATTGCCGAGTTCTCAGGCGGCCAAGACTTTATTGCTAAAGGCAACGTCGTTGCTGGAAATCCGCTGATCCTAGAGGAGCTCAGGAAAGTTGTGTATCGAACAACTGCTGGTTAGCATTTACCGGCTAGGCCACTCTCTTTAAAATCCGGTTATTACCCTGCAACTCAATCCATACTCTTATTTGGAGAACTACTATGACTTACGTTATTGGCGATTCGTGCATTCGATGCAAGTACACAGATTGCGTAGAAGTGTGTCCCGTTGACTGCTTTCATGAAGGTCCTAATTTCCTGGTCATTGATCCTGAAGAATGCATTGACTGCAGTCTTTGCGAGCCTGAATGCCCAGTGAATGCAATCTATGCTGAGGAAGACCTCCCAGAAGATCAACAGGATTTTCTAAAGATCAACGCCGAGCTTTCGCAAAAATGGCCCGTCATTACAGAGATGAAAGAGGCACCTGCTGATGCAGATGAATGGAAAGACGTCTCCGGAAAACTTGATCATTTGATACGCTGAACACCGCTAAGCCTCCATTAGAGCACTTTGAACTACCATGACCGAAATGCAATCTGCAGAACAATATTAGCGCCGAGACCTGCAATTAGATCATCAAGCACGATTCCCAAGCCCCCTTTAACCCGCCGATCAATCCAATTGATTGGCGGCGGTTTAATAATATCTAACAATCGGAACAGTATGAAACCTGCTGCTAGAGCGATAACAGAGGGCGGCACCCATGCTAGCGCGACCACAATACCGACGATTTCGTCTATGACTATTTTGGGATCATCATGCGTCCCCTGAAACCTCGCCGCACGTCCCGCTATCCAGATCGAAAAAGCAATAAATAATCCAGTTATTGCCACATATATCAGGGGATTGAAATTCCATAGTATCCAAACGATCGGTAGACCCACTAGGGTGCCAAACGTTCCCGGCGCAACCGGTATGCGTCCGACCCCTAAACCTTGAGCCAAAAAAATAGTAAGTTGACGCTTGACGCTATCTTTAATAATCATTCAATTACCAGGTGTGCTCATAGCCGGTGAGTGGCGAGGCGTCCGCTTTAAATCCTGATATCTCAATACCGGTCGACTCTCTGACAACCCCAATCGAGGTGAGCCGAACGCCGCATGCCCGTTCGAGATTCAAAACGGTTTTTAGATTCGAAGGCGCAACGGTGAAACACAGCTCATAGTCATCACCGCCTGTGAGTGCGAGCTCGATTGCTCTTTCACTTCCGAACGCGCTACACGCTTCGTCAAACAGTGGAATCTTGTCGGCCTCGATCAAAGCGCCAAGCCCCCCACTCTCTCTCAGAACGTGCTGTAAATCCGGCAGAAGCCCATCCGATATGTCAATTGCGCTGTTGGCGATTCCGCAAAGCGCTTTGCCGAGATCTAAACGAGGAACGGGGTATTGAAAAACATGCCCAAGCGCATCCTCAGCCGACGTCCGACCTGACGCCAAGGCCGCGGCTGCTCCTCCAAGAAGCCCGCTCACAACAATTAAATCACCCACTTGAGCTCCAGAACGGTAAAGACCTTGACCCGACTGAACCTCACCGCCGACTGTTGCCGTTATACATAGCGGTCCTTTTGTGGTGTCACCGCCGACAAGCGTTAAATTTGAAGCATCCGCTAGTCTAAAAAATCCGTTGGCGAACTCTTCTAACCAGGCAGACTCCGGCTGTTCGAGTGTGAGATTCAGTGTCACCCACTTTGGTTCCGCTCCCATTGCCGCAATGTCACTCAGGTTCACAGCCAACGAACGGTAGCCAACTGAATCAGGAGCTTGTTCATCGGTAAAGTGGACGCCGCTCACCGAGGTATCCGTCACGACTACCGAATCAAAGCCTGGTGAAGGGGTTAAAACGGCACCATCATCGCCTATTCCCTTGCGAATCCATGAGCTATTCTCAGAGGGTCTATCAAAAAACCGGCTAATAACTTCGAATTCGCGCATGATTTAAGCGCTTTATTTATGCCGTTTGTTTAACACTGAGTCGGTCCAGCACTCCATTCACATAGCGATAACTTTCTTCCGCGCCGAAGGTATGTGCGACCTCAATTGCCTCATGGATTGCGACTTTATTAGGAACATCGGGTCGGAACAGGACCTCATAAGCCCCGATTAACAAAATGGCGCGCTCCACCGGATCCAATTTGGAAAGCGGTCGATCAAGGATCTCTGCTAATTCTTCCTCAATACTATCCTGATAGGCAGGAATATTCTTTATGAGATGGCGGAAGTAGTCCACGTCGAACCCCGACATCTCGTCGTCACTGATAAAACTAGGTTCAATCTCTCCAGGTGGTTGCCCGGTAACCAACCATTGATAAAGCGCCTGTGCAGCGCCCCGACGAGCGATATGCCTGCTACCTGACATTCTTCTAGTCCCCGGGGCCAGATAGATACTCGAGCACTTCGAGATCAAATCCAGAAAGTGCGTGAGTTCTAAGAGGGGTTCCCAGAACACGCACCTTCCCAGCACCCAGATCAGACAGTATCTGACTCCCTGCGCCAAGCATCCGAAGCTCACGCTCATGACCGTCATCGGTTACTTCACCGCGCAAACGACAGTCTAATTGCGCTGCATTTTCTGAGTACGTGAGGAGAACCAGAATTCCCGAGTCCTCGCCTGCGATACGCGCAAGTGCTGAATCGACGCTCCAACTATAGGTATCAAGCGACTCTGACAACATGTCAGACACCCCTCGATGAGTCTGAACACGAACCAAAGTCGGCACTTGTCGATCAATACTGCCATGGACCAGCGCCATATGAACCTGCTTGAGCTCACCATCCTCATAAATGACAGCTCTAAAATCACCATGGCGGGTTTTCAGGACGTGCTCTGATATCCGCCACACCGTTGGCTCAGCTTGCATGCGATAGCGAATCAAGTCTGCGATCGTTCCAAGTTTAAGTCCATGTTCCGCACTGAATTCCAGTAAATCGGGTAGCCGCGCCATTGTGCCGTCTGCGTTTAGGATTTCGCAAATCACGCTCGCAGGCTCAATATCTGCCAACCGAGCCAGGTCAACCCCCGCTTCGGTGTGGCCAGCGCGGGTCAACACCCCGCCAGGTTGGGCCATTATCGGAAATACATGCCCCGGACTCACGATATCATCCCCGGTTGATCCTTCGCTAACAGCGGTCCGAATAGTATGCGCTCGATCAGCCGCCGAAATACCTGTGGTTACGCCATCTGCAGCCTCAATCGATACCGTAAAATTTGTAGCGTAGCGGGCATTATTATGATTCACCATTAGGGGCAAACGAAGATGACGGCAACGGTCCTCGGTCAGGGTCAGGCAAATGAGCCCCCTCCCCTTGGCAGCCATGAAATTAATATGTTCAGCAGTGACAAACCCGGCTCCGATGATTAAATCTCCCTCATTTTCACGATCCTCATCGTCAACGAGAATCACCATCCGTCCTGCTCGATACTCCTCAAGGATTTCCTCGATAGGGCTTATGCCTTGGAGTGTTTCAAGTTTTGTCATATCGGTCCATTCTCGAACATGCAAGTCTTATCATTATGCGGTGTTAATAGTAGCAATCTGGACACTACTGGACAGTCATCATTCGGTGTAGATACCGCGCAATGAGATCCACCTCAAGGTGAACCCGATCATCGGCATCAAGATTGCCAAGGGTCGTAACCGACAAAGTGTGCGGAACAAGATTAACCTCAAAGCGCACAGAGGAGGGTTCATCGGAAACACTGTTCACAGTCAAGCTTACGCCATCAATGGTTATTGATCCTTTCTCCGCAACAAAAGGGGCGATTTCCTTTTCGCCCTCAAACACCATACGCGTCGACCGAGCAGACTCATAACGACTCACTAGTCGCCCTTTGCCATCGATGTGACCGCTCACCATATGTCCTCCAAAGCGATCTGAACCGCTCATTGCGAGCTCGACGTTTACCTTTATTCCAGGACGCCATTGGTCCATTAGCGTGCGGGTCAAAGTCTCTCTTGAGACGTCAAAAAATAACCTATCTTCCCGACGATTCACGACGGTAAGACATGCCCCGGCAACCGAAACACTATCTCCAATGCGAATGGCGCTGCCACCAATCTCCCTCAAGGCGATTCCAATGGCGACATCGCCTTCTCTGGGTACTATCGAGATAATCTCACCAATATCCTGAACGATACCCGTAAACACTAAAGCCCCTTTTCTCGCGGTAGATAAATAGACCTAACATCGCCTCCGACGGGACGGCTATCAATCAATTCAAAACTGATTTTTTCTTGAATTGATTTGATACCGGGCATCACAAACATTCCCCTCCCCGATTCCCCGATTATATCGGGAGACTGATAAATCCATATTTCATCAACTAAACCGGC
>JABHUE010000011.1 GCA_018672825.1 Pseudomonadota bacterium
CTTCATCTTGGCGCAGAAGCCGAGGCTAAGGATGCGATCCGCCGTAACATTGATGCATGGTGGCCTCAGGTTCAAACCGGAGATATTGAAGCCATTGTGATGACGGCGAGTGGTTGTGGCGTAACCGTGCGTGATTATCATCAGCTCTTGAAAGACGATGCGATGTATCGTGAGAAAGCGCGTCGGGTGAGTGAGCTCACTCGAGATCTTTGTGAAGTGATTGATCCCGATAGGATAGAGCTCAGCGGCACATTAGAGGGTGTTCGAGTCGCATTTCATTCGCCCTGCACGTTACAGCATGGGCAAAAAATAATCGGAAAGGTGGAGTCAATTCTCAGTGCCTGCGGGGCTGACCTTGTCGTGACTAAAGAAAAACATCTTTGCTGCGGGGCAGGTGGGGCCTACTCTCTACTCCAACCCGAACTGTCCGAGAAATTGCGTCGAAGAAAGGTTGAGAACTTGACATGCGATTTGCCAGATTTTATTGCGACGGCGAACATTGGCTGCCTCACACACTTAAATTCGGATAGCCCGACGCCTGTTCGCCATTGGATTGAGCTCATTGACCCTTTGAAATTAGAAAATTGAGTCATTCGGCTAAATCCACCCGCGTGGCGACTTCAGTCAATTGCAGCCAAAAAGGCGCATTTGTAGCCAAATTTGTAGCGCATCGAAGAATAATCGCTAATTCGGCGCACGATTACAGGCCTAATGAGTTCGGATCTTGCGACTCAGGCTGCCAGATGCCGCGGCTTGGTTTTAGGTCAATGCTTGCCTAGAAAGCATAGTTCTAGTACTATCCGCGCCTCAAATTTCGTATTTATAGCTTATCCAAATGAAGACCTTTAGTGCCAAACCTGAGACCGTCAAACGTGACTGGTTCGTTGTGGATGCAACCGACAAAGTCCTCGGTCGTCTGGCGAGCGAAGTCGCCATTCGTTTGAGAGGCAAACACAAACCTGAATACACGCCACACGTCGACACGGGCGATCATATTGTCATCGTGAATGCAGAGAAGGTGCGGGTAACGGGCAGAAAGGTCGAAGCCAAAAATTATTACAGCCATTCTGGCTATCCAGGCGGTATCAAGCAGGCAACGCTTTCCGATCAACTTGAACGTCATCCGACACGAGTTCTGGAAGCAGCCGTCAAAGGGATGTTGCCCAAGAATTCTCTCGGCCGAGCGATGTTTGCTAAGCTTAGAGTGTATGCCGGGGCAGAGCATTCCCATCAGGCCCAGCAGCCGAAGGCGCTGGATATCTAATTGAATAAAAACAGACAGAACGATTAAAGGGTAATACATTGGCACAGACTGGCGAAATTCATTACGGGACCGGGCGACGAAAATCATCTGTTGCACGCGTCTATCTCACTCGCGGTACCGGTAGTATTACGGTCAATCAAAAAACTCTCGATCAATATTTCGGCCGGGAAACGGCTCGAATGGTGGTGCGTCAGCCGCTAGATACGGTTGAGATGGTCGATAAGGTTGATGTCAATGTCCGGGTTGTGGGTGGTGGCGGTACGGGTCAAGCGGGCGCCATTCGCCACGGTATTACCCGAGCCCTGATGAGTTATGATGAGAGTCTCAGGCCAGCACTTCGAAAAGCAGGGTTCGTGACGCGTGATTCCAGAAAAGTTGAACGCAAGAAAGTCGGACTTCATAAAGCGCGCAAGGCGCCTCAGTACTCCAAGCGATAGTCACCTTGGTGTGACCTGGATTCGCGTCTGCGAATCCCTCGGCCGCACCTCTAAATCGTCGAGACAAAGCAGCCTTTGGCTGCTGTCATCTTTTTCCTTAATTCGAATATACGCAGGCCTTCTGTGTTGTTTGAATGTTGGTTTTTTTCTTCCCTCTTCTCTTCTTGCCTCAGAAACAACAGCACAGGTTTTGACGCCCCTTGATAGCACTGTCCCTGGTGCGGAGGGGGTTGAATCGATTGGCAACTTCATTAAGTTGGATGGGGTAAAGAAACCGGATCATGAATTTGCTTGGGTCGGGCACGCAGCTATCATCCATCTAAATTTTGGGGGTGAAGAAGGCGAACATAAGATTCGCGTGGACCATAATATTTTTCTAACCGAGGCTTATCGCTTTGACGTGATCGGGGCGGAGGATCGTCTGATCGGGCAAGTGGTTTCTCTGAGAGAACAGGACGGCAACTGGACGGCATTCCAAACTGGTTGGACGCGAACAGGATGCGGCTGCGGTCGAGATATTACCCAATTCTCCGGCTCTGCGGTGGGAGACTCAGATCAAAAGATTGTTGGCTGGATCTATTACAGCATGACAGATGACGATCCGCTTCAAGATATTCTGCCGAGTGGGAGCTACGCTATCAAATGGGATGATATATCGACTCACTCGTCATTCACGAGTGCTCGAAAAGTTGTGCAATGTTTTGAGCCGCATTCCGAGAGTCAATTTATCTCTGATAACTTTCCGGTTATTGCTGGACCGACCTGGTCGCAATCGAGTTCAATGCCATTTCCCATGCTGCCGGATCACGATGGTCGAAAAATTACCGTTGATCAGTTACGTGATGCATTTCGGTACTATTCGACTCCGTACCACGATCAACAAAGTCGTCAATTAGTTAGTGGAAAGATGGAGGGCTCGTATGTGCAGAAAATTCCCATACCTGCCGATTGTGAGTTACGGCATCGGGAGGAGATTCAAGAATGGTCTGTGTATCCCGTAATCAAGGTCGAGCCCATATTGCCTTCGAGCCCCGAGACCTGGAGACCCGTCGCTGAACCAAGTAACGCCCTTGATTTCACTGTAAAAGTAAGCGAATCCTCAGACGCGAAGGGTAAATTTAGATTCACTTTGTTTGAAGTGACGCAGGAAAACGGATGGGCGATGAATGCAGGTCATCAAACTGATGACTCGCTTGACCTCGTTTTTATGTATGACCAGGATTACTTTTGGCCGCCTGTCGAAACCGTTGATGGCTGGGTCCTGGAATCTAGAGGAATGATGTCAGAAGCCACAGTTCGAGTCGAGGCTCGAGACTATGGCGCTTGGGGGAAGCTCAAATGTGAAGTGAACACGGGTGGTTGGTGGTTTCCCTGCGTCTCCGAAACTCGTGAGCGTTATGTCACGATTCCTTTTGATCGTGACGAAAACCAGATTGCTGATTTTTGGGAATTAAAAAAAGGTATTTCAGGAATATCATCAGCCGATGATGATGAGTCGCCAGTAGGCCGAGAACCTGGGGATGGATTCTCGAATTATGAGGAGTACCGAGGATTTAAGGTTAAAGGAGACTGGACGGATACCGACCCTACGATGAAGGATCTTTTTATTCATAACGATGGGGGAACAAGAAAGACAATTGTTGATGCGGGCATTGATCTTTTTGAAAGCTCGTCCGAGCTTCTGGTGCATAAAATTCTGGCAGATGAATATGACGAAGATCGTATTGTTAATTTTAACCGTGGAGCGAATCAGGCAATAACACGGGATTCTCGTGGTCAAAAGGGATTTCATGTTGTTCTCATTGATGATAGTGACCAGGATTATTGTGGGAGGGCTATCGGCAAGGGTTTTTTAGGTGGCCCTAACGTCATCGAGCAAATACAAATTGTGAATAACGGGGTTTGTGTTCACGATGAAATATTTCTCTCCCCGGGGTCTAGGTCTGATGCCGGCGTATTTACGCCGGGCAGACGACTGACTAAAGAGCAAGCTCTTATTGTCAACACGCTGTTTCCGGGAATAAAGTTTTCCCATTTCCCGATGATCGGCATCGAGCTCGTGGCCCATGAACTGGGGCATGGTGTTAACTTGTGGCACCCTGGATCCGAGCGCGGTTGGTGCGACGGTTTGACTGCCTCGGAACAAGGGAGTTTGTTTTCAGGGCCAGCTAACAATCTCATGCGTTACCAGCATCCACGATGGCAGTATGTCGATGGGAGATGCTATGCATTTCCTCGTCAACTTGACAATCAGGCGCTTACTACATTTGCAAAAGACCTGAAAGGGTCTGGAATTAACGCCGGAAGTCTGAGAAAAATTGTCACAGAAGATGAAAAGGAATATTGGTTGCCAATGGCAGGGGATGCAACATGTGCCGGCACCCTGATCTCCAACATGAGTCTGAATCGGGATCAAGACAGCAGGATTCCTGAGGGATGTTGATCGTGCTTCGTAAATGTTGCTTGTTTTTTTTATTAGCATGCGCTGTAACCCCTCGCATTGAGGCGCAGACTGAACTTGATTTTGAGATTATTCCTGGAGATATTTTAGGTTCCTCAGTTATACAAATCGCGCTTCGTGGTCATCAAGGCGAACTCGATATCCTGAAGGCTTGGGTGGCGTCTGAACCGCCGTCCCTTATGGAAGTCAGTGACAACTTAGATGAGTTGAGAAAAGGGCTTACGATGATCCCGATTAGTCCGCCTGATGTCTATCTCTACGCAGATGTTGTGAGTATTAACCGATCATTTAGGACCGAGGCGGTGCTTCCCGATAATTCTAAATGGAAAGTGCGGATTGAATTGGCTGGAGTGATGCTCGAATCAAACACTGAAACGATTATCCGCTCTAGTGAGTCGTTGACCAATTCTGCTGTTGTTGCGATCCGGATTGGAGATTTTGAGCGACTCCAAGAAATTGGGACAACTTTAATTGATCGTCAGCCCGATCAGACGCATGGATATCGTTATCGCGGTATTGCCAGATTGATGCAGGGGAAATTTGGTGCCGCAAAAGAAGATATACGAGTCGCAAGATCTATTTTTTATAAAACCAACCCTCCAGTGGATTCCACGGGTCGTATGGTTCCTAACTGGGAGCCTCCCCACGTGCTTAATAAGGTTTTACGGCAGATTCGAATGACTGAATCAGAAAAATCTATAGATCAGGAGTAAGAGGAAATTTCGAGTCGCGCTTTGGTCGCGCCCATGTTATTACGGTAAGATGACAACTTGGGATGCGATAGGAATTGATATGAAGACGCCACTTCGTTTTGTTTGTTCTGTTGCCGCTTTCGCGCTTTGCGTTTTGTCTGTCAATGTAAACGCTCAAAGTAATATTCTTTACTTTATTTTTGATGCCTCCGGCTCCATGTGGGAGCAGGTAGATGGCAAGCCACGGATTGAGATTGCAAAGGAAACGCTTTCCAGTTTAATCGACCAAACGCCGGCGGATATCCGCTCGGGCATAACTGCGTATGGCCATCGCCGTAAGTTTGATTGTGCAGACATAGAGGAGGTGGCGCCGCTTGGAAGTCTTGATCCAGTTACTAAGGTTCGACTTCAAGAACGAATCAACTCGCTCAGCGCTATTGGTAAGACACCGATTACTGACTCGATCCAACGAACGGTAGATCGGCTGAAGGCTGAGCAGGGCGAAGCCACGATCGTGCTCATTAGCGATGGTTTGGAGAGTTGCGGCAAAGATCCCTGCGCGCTGACTGCAAAGCTGAAGGCGTCAGGGGCTCGTTTTGTGATGCATGTCGTGGGTTTTGACTTGATAAAAGAGCAGGAACAAAAGCTCGCGTGTATTTCGGACGCCGGTGGCGGCGAATTTTTTACGGCCAGTAATGCGGCAGATCTTCTTGCCGCGTTGACCGTTGTGAAAGAGAGCGTGGTTGAGCAGGTGAAGGTAGAGGTTGAGCCCGCCCCCGAGCCTGTCGCCCCAGTTGTAGCGTCGGTGTCGACGTCAATCAAAATAAAAGCGAAGGGGCCTGGTACCGTAAAATTGCTGCCCGACTCATGGGTTGAGGAGCCACGATACTGGGGTTTGTCTGATGTCGAATCAGGAGAGATTCTTTATAAATTTGCGCGACAGGGTGTGACGTCCCAACAGGTACCGGCAGGCACCTATCAGTTGGTGTGGCGCCAGAATGAACACCGGGCGGCCGAGGTGATTACTGAACAGATTGTGGCGGTTAAATCTGGCGAAGTAGTCGAAGTTCCTGTGAATACCGGTATTCGCCTGAACATGCCGCATTGGGTCGAAACGCCTTATTGGTGGGGCCTTAAGGCGGCAGACGATGAGCCTGGCAAAAGACCAGGTATTTGGTTTCGTGACCTACCCGCACAGGTCGTACCGGCGGGTCGCTATGAACTGATCTGGTACCAAAATGAGCATAGAACAACTCCGGTCAATCTTGGCGCTATAGAGATTCAGATGGGTCAGTTAAATGAAGTCAGGGTTGCAACAGGATTGCAGTTGGTCAAAGCTGACTGGGTTCCAGAGATCCGTCGTCGGTGGTGGCAGTTAGAGGACGAGGACGGACAAGTCGCGCTCAAAGTCAGCAAGTTTGAATTCAAACCCCAAATTGTGCCGGCAGGAGATTATCAGCTGGTGTACCGGCAAACCAAGCATGGGGCAACAGATTCCCCGTTAGGCGCTGTCGTTGTCAATGATAATGAACTTACGCAGTTCGTAATCAACACGGGGGTTGGGTTCACCTATGCGGAAGGTACCAAGCCACCTCATATGGTTGAATTCTCTCGCTTAAAAGCGAATGGTGATGTTGAGTTCTCGGTCCAGCTGAAGAAAAGCTGGGGTCCGATTCCGTTACAGCCCGGAACATATAAGGTAAATTTTCAGGCAGAACGGAAAGGACCGGTGATGACTATTGTCGACGCTTTTGACCTGTCTGCGGGGGTGTTTGTGGAAATAGAAATGTAGAGAAGGTCATGAGCATTCAAAGGTTTCAGGTCGAAAAGAAATGCTGCCTGAATAACAAGGACGAGACAGTTTTGGTTTTAAACCTTTATGGGTTGCTACTTTAGTGTTGTGTTTTTTCTATCCTACTGCGCCTGGCTGTGAAGTTGATCAATCAATGTTTGCCCGCGTTTCCCAGTAGCGTGAGTTGGATTTCTTGCCTCAGTCTAGGCAAGTGACTTGTCACGCGAAGATCTTCAATTTCTGATATAAAGCGTCTGTGATGGGGGATCGTCTAACGGTAGGACTGCGGACTCTGACTCCGCCAATCCAGGTTCGAATCCTGGTCCCCCAGCCAATTAATACGGCGTTTTAGAGGACTCTGGTGAGTCTTGCATCTGATAATAATTTTTTGACTTAACATTTATTCGATTTGAAAGGTAACCGGTATTCAGTGTTGTATTGTCTAAGAAGATGGTAGGTTTTAGTCGTTATCAAACGAAAGCTGATTAAAGGGGCGCAATGAATATATTCAAGGTAAAACGGTAATGTCGAGCGAAGAAATTCCTGTGGTAGTCGAGGGAGGCTATCGACTAATGCCAACTCGATTGCAAGAGAAAATCGGGGACGACAAAACCAGATGTAATCTTTGTTTGTGGCAGTGTGGATTGCATCATGGTCAGAGGGGATATTGTCAGGCGCATGTCAATAGAAATGGCACGCTGTACAACTTATCTTATGGGATCGTTTCGGCAATCGATATTGGTCCCATTGAATCGAAACCGGTAAAACATTATCGCCCAGGCACTCGAGTGTTATCGGTCGGCAGCTATGGATGTAGCTTTCGCTGTGGCGGATGCCATAACCTCGATATTTCATGGGGCACTGAAGCGTTGGATGAACTGGCCCGGGGACAGTCGAAGGCCGCATTTGTGACGCCCGAGCGATTAGTTCAGGCGGCTATTGATAGCCAGGTGCAAGGTATTGCCTTTACTTATTCTGAGCCTGCAGTCTGGCTAGAGTATGTTCTTGATGTGGCAGAGATCGCACACGAACACGGTCTTTATACCGTTTATGTCAGTAATAGTTTTGTAACTGATGAGGCGCTCTCGCTTTTGAAAGGAAAAATCGACGTGCTTTGCTCTGATATCAAAAGTATGTCGGATAGCTTCTATCAGGCGATCTGTCCGCGCGCCAGCGTCTCGCAAGTATTAAATTCGATTAAAACTGCTCATGATCTCGGAATCCATGTTGAAACCCGGACTAATGTAATTCCCGGGTATAACGATAATGAGGAAGAGCTTCAACAGATCGCCGAGTGGATTGTTCGAAACTTAGGTGCTGACAGTCCTTGGCATGTCACCCGATTTTATCCTGCGTATCGCTTAGCACATGTGCCTTCGACTCCAGTTGAAACGCTTGAGCGTGCAGCGACCTTGGGGCGCCAGGCGGGCCTTGGTCATGTCTATGTCTATTCTGATAAAGGGTGTGATTGTGCCGATGAGAATGCGCCCGTTGCGGATTATCTGCCGGGATGGGAATCGTTGCATGAGGTGAACCAGTGCGCCGAGTCATGCTGTGGTGAGGAGGGTATTCTGATCACTCGCTATGAGCGGGAGGCCGGACTTCTCCCAAATGCGAGCGTAAAATAGATCTTTTTACTGTAAAAATTTAGACGTGTTTTGATCATGATAAAAGCAGGCATTATTGGCGGGACTGGCTATACCGGAGTAGAGCTGTTGCGTCTGCTGGTCGGTCATCCTGAAGTTGAGCTCGTGGCGATTAGTTCACGCTCAGAAAAAGGTAAGGCGGTCAGTGATGTGTTTCCGAGCTTACGCGGCCAATTAGATCTTTCGTTCTGCGACCCAGACGAGGCGGCGCTTGATCAATGTGATGTGGTGTTTGCGGCTACACCCAACGGTGTGGCGATGACGCACGCTCAGTCGCTTTTGGATTCGGATACGTGTCTAATTGATCTCTCAGCGGATTTTCGAATTAAAGATCCAGAAATTTGGTGTGAGTGGTATGGAATGGATCACGCATGTCCTGAACTCATTGGTCAGTCGGTGTATGGGTTACCTGAGATTAATCGAGAGCAGATTGTTGGGGCGAAGTTGGTTGCAAACCCGGGGTGCTACCCGACTGCGGTAACACTTGGATTTACGCCACTTCTCGAAAACAATTTGGTAGAGACGAGTTCGCTGATCGCGGACGCTAAATCGGGTGTATCAGGTGCAGGGCGGGGAGCTGCCGTGGGTACGCTAATGGCGGAGACCGCTGATTCATTTAAGGCTTATGGCGTGAATGGTCATCGACACTTGCCGGAAATTCGGCAAACGCTCTCGGAAACCGCGGGGGCGACCGTAGGGCTAACTTTCGTTCCACATCTGGTACCCATGATTCGAGGGATTGAGGCGACCTTGTATGCCCGCCTTACGGATACCACGATTGATCTGACGGCGTTATATCAGGAACGATTTAAATCAGAGCCTTTTGTCGATGTAATGTCTAGTGGATCACTTCCTGAGACAAGAAGTGTCCGTGGATCCAATCAGGTGCGAATTTCCTGTTTTCGACCGCAAGGGGGCGATATTGCGGTCATCATCGTAGTCGAAGATAATCTGGTGAAAGGAGCGGCGGGTCAGGCTGTTCAGAATATGAATCTGATGTTCGGATTTAATGAGACCGCCGGTTTGATGAATTTGGCCCTTTGGCCTTAATCTTTGTGAGCGAAAACTTGAGATATCTGTCTGTTGCCCTCATATCACTATTTTCGCAAGGAAAAAATAACAATGAATGATGCAACTGAATTACTCCTGACCGATAGCGCTGTAAATCAGTTGAACACGCTTATCACGTCTAAAGCGAATCCAGAACTTCGCTTTAGAGTCTATGTGCAGGGGGGAGGCTGTTCAGGGTTCCAGTATGGCTTCCAGTTCGAAGATGCGCAGTCCGGCGATGACATAGAGTTTGATCGCGGAGGCGTCAGGGTAGTGGTGGACCCGTTGAGTCTCCAATATCTTGGTGGAGCCGAAGTCGATTTCATTGATGACCTGATGGGGACTCGCTTTGTGGTGAACAACCCCAATGCGTCGACAACTTGTGGTTGCGGGGCATCTTTTGGAATTTAATCGCGACCACTGTCTTTAGGGAAGATATACAGAGCCCAGTATTGAGCGCCTCGCGGCGCCTGTTACTTCTGGAAGGTTTGCGGTTTGCAGATTGATTCGTTGACGGGCTAGCCACGCAAAGGCGATTGCTTCGACCCATTTAGGATCTACCCCGAGTGCGTCAGTTGTTGATACTTCTGCACGATCGATTTTTGATTGGATCAACTCTTTAAGTCGTGTATTTAGTGCGCCACCACCGCAAAGATATATTTTTTTGACTTCAGGCAGAAACTCAAGAATGGCGGCGGCCACCGTTTGCGCCGTGAGGACGCATAAAACTGCCTGAACATCACATGGCCGCTCATTACCCTTGAGAAAAGTGTTAAGCCAGTCGAGATTAAAATACTCAAGACCCGTAGATTTTGGCGGCTTTCGGGAGAAATATTGATTTTGCTGAAGCGTTAGCAGAAGCTCTTCATCCACCAGTCCCGCCCTCGCCCAAGCGCCGTTGTGATCCCACTGATTATTTTGATGAAGTTGGATCCAGCGATCCATGAGGGTATTACCCGGCCCCGAGTCAAAACCGGTAACGAGCCCGTCTCTTGAAAGTAACGTAACGTTCGCAATTCCTCCAATATTTACGACTGCACGATCCTCTGAAGATGAGCTAAAAAATTCGCGATGAAAAGCCGGAACAAGCGGCGCGCCCTGACCACCAAGCGCAACATCAGCTGACCGAAAATCGACAACGGCCGGCGTTTGGGTGCTTTGGGCAATGATCGCACCGTCGGCGAGTTGAACCGTAAATCCCAGCTCAGGGCGATGCCGGACGGTTTGACCATGACAGCCGATCGCGACCGGTTTGTCATTTAACTCGTTAATGATTTCTTGAGCACAGCGGGAGAACTCGATTGAAAGATCGACCTCTAGCTGTTTGACGTCGTCAAGCCGATCTGACACCCCAGAACTGACGTTGAAAATTCGCTCTCGCAAGTCTTTCGACAGCGGATGCGAATGAGTGCTAACTAGAGCAGGTGCGTTAGCTGCAGAGAAGTCAACTGCGGCGGCATCAATCGCGTCTGCGCTGGTGCCGGACATCAAGCCGATAAAGATCTCAGACATTTATTTTTTGTGACTCACCGAAAAGGGGAGTGGTAAGTAGTCGTTTAGATGGAGGCGTTCAGCTCGCTGATTGAATGTCGTCGAGGCGAGCGATCCAAACCGCAGATTGCGCCAGAAAGTCTAATTTTTCTTTGCTGGTAATGGATGCCGCACGGGGAAATTTTAATGACTGTGGATTTCGTGCTTTTCCACCCACATGAATTTCATAGTGAAGGTGGGGTCCGGTTGAAAAACCGGTTGAACCCACATATCCGATAATTTGTCCTTGCTTCACCCATTTTCCATTCCGGATACCTTTGCCATACTTTGATAGGTGTGCATATAGCGTCCGATATTCCTGACCATGGCGAATAATTACCGTTTTGCCATAGCCTCCTTTCCGAGAGGCGCGAATTATCTTTCCGTCCGCAGTCGCGATGACGGGAGTTCCTCTGCGCGCGCCATAATCGACGCCAAGATGCGGTCGGCGCACCTTCAGGATTGGATGTAGTCGATTGTAAGAGAATGATGAGCTGACATAGGCGCCCGGCACTGGAGATCGTAAAAATGCCCGCTGTAGGCTATTTCCCTCGGGGGAATAGTAGGTTGCTGCACCTTTGGCGTCTAGATGTCGAATTGCGTGATGAGTTGTCCCATTATTCTCAAGGCTTACTGCAAGAATCGGGCCAGTACCGACCTTTTGACCTTCCAGTGAGCGTTCTTCATAAACAACCGTTAGCCGATCGCCCGGTTGAATGTCACTCGAAAAATTAATCTCCCACTGGAAGATTTGAGTGACCCGATGAACAATTGAGGCAGGTAATCCCACTCTTTTTGCGCTCTCATAAAGAGTGCCCGTGATCTCGACTGAAACCTCTTTTTCCGAGACATCAAACGCTCGTTTTATTGTCTCCGCAATAAATGAGTTGTTTTTACGGGTAACTTCCAAATAACTCTTGATATCCGGCTGGTACCGAAGCGCGATGAGCGCGTTGTCCTTTTGTTGAATTTGAAGATAGGGGCCCGTTCGCAAATTACTAATCTTTTTAGCACCAGCGAGCTTGCTGATCTCAATGGCTTGTATGGCATCAAGATCAAGTCTTTTGAAGATGCGAACCAAAGAGTCCCCGGATTGAATTTCAATCGTCTTCCATGATGTCATCAGCTCAACTGCTGCGTCAGGTGGCGTGCTTTTATTGCCACCGCCGTTTGATGCCGCCTTTAAGGCAACTGTCGGGCTGGCAGTGCTGGAGGCGTTGAGGGCTTGATTTGCCCCCTCATCGTCGACAGGTTCTTTCTGCGGACTTTTTGAAATCTCGAGGTTCTCAGAGCCTGATGGCAAAGGCGGAAACTCGTTTGAGATCAGTGACCAGGACTCAATTCCTCGGATACCCTCAATTGCGGGCAGCACGCTGACACCTGTTTTAAGTGAATAGTCTGGCGAATCTGCTGACTCGCCATTTTTCTCGATGACGGATTCAATTTGTAGCTGCAGTGTTTTAGAGGGCCGCTCGATTGATGCGCCTGGCGAACTGCCCAGCCAAATTGCGACCGCGGTTGCGATGAAGGCCCCGGCGACCCAGTGTGACGGCCGCCCAAGCGTTGCCAAACGTCCCCGGGAAGGTCTAGACAGATATCGCAGGTCTTTGCCGAAAACCGTTGGGTCTTTGCTCATGGATTTTGAAGGTGGACATTAAAAAGGCGCTGTCGGCGCCCAAGAAGTGGATAATTTACATTCACCTTATTCATACGTCAAAGTAATTTGTAAACTCCTTTTAAAGTAGTTTCTCTAGAAGTAGGTGTTGGTGTGATCCTTAATTAAGATGCCATAAATCGCCATTTTAAAAAATGAGGTAGGGGTTCTTGCTGGATAGGTAGGAGATCGTATCAAAGGAGGGATACGCCCAACAGAAGCAAAGTAAGTCTTTCGGTTAATTTGGAAAAATAGAGTCGTCCTGAAATCATCAACCGCTATTTCTTTTTATTTTGCATGGGGTCATTTTTTTTCAAGAAAGGAGGGCAAGAAAAAAAAGTGTCAGTTAAACTTCGCCTGATATGAGCAAAAATATTACAACTGAGTCTGCGCAAGAGATTCTCGCCGAGCTTAAAAGAGGAGCCGAGGAGGTTCTGGTCGAGACGGAGCTGGTTGAACGTTTGTCGCTTGATCGCCCGCTGCGAATCAAAGTGGGCTTTGATCCGACTGCACCTGATTTACATTTAGGACACACCGTAATCATCAATAAGATGCGGCAATTCCAGCAATTAGGGCACGATGTTGTCTTTCTGATCGGCGACTTCACGGGGATGATCGGTGATCCCAGCGGTAAAAACGTCACTCGACCTGCGCTTTCCGAAGAGGAAATCAAGTCTAATGCGGCGACTTACAAAGCGCAGGTCTTTAAGATTTTGGATCCGGATAAGACGATAGTTGCGTTTAATTCCGAGTGGTGTAATGACCTGGGTGCCGAGGGCATTATTCGATTGGCAGCACGGCATACCGTAGCGCGGATGCTCGAAAGGGATGACTTCGACAAGCGCTATCGCGGCGGCCAGCCGATCGCGATTCATGAATTTCTCTATCCGTTGATGCAGGGCTATGACTCGGTTGCACTCCGGTCTGACATTGAGATGGGCGGAACAGATCAAAAGTTTAATTTGCTGGTGGGGCGGGAATTACAAAAGCAATATGGACAGCAGAGTCAGGTCGTGATCACGCTGCCATTGCTCGAGGGGCTTGATGGGGTGCAGAAGATGTCCAAATCTCTCGGAAATATTGTAGGGATAACGGATCAGCCTGAAGATATGTTCGGCAAGCTTATGTCGATCTCCGATGATCTCATGTGGCGTTATTTTGAATTGTTAAGCTTTAAAACGCTTGAAGAGATAGAAAAACTGCGCAAAGCGGCGGATGATGGCAAAAACCCACGTGATATTAAGTTCGAACTCGCTAAGGAGATCGTTGCGCGTTTTCATTGCTTATCGGATGCCCGGAAAGCCCATCAAGCTTTTATTGACCGGTTTACCCAAGGCGCCTTGCCTGAGGATTTAGAAGAGAAAATCGTTGAATCCGAAGGAACGGCGCTCGGCATTGCGCGTGTCATCAAGACCGTGAATTTCGCCGCCAGCACTTCCGAGGCAATACGCTTGATTAAACAGGGCGCCGTGCGCTTTGACGGAGAGCGTCTTGAGGATCCAAAACTCGAACTCGTGCCGGGGACTGAGGGCGTATTGCAGGTGGGTAAACGTCGAATCGCAAGAATTCGAATTCAGTAGTGACGGGCTGTTTTGAGCCCTTTTAAGAGTGCTTTTTTAATGAGGTGGGTTGGGGTTGGCAGTGATTAAATCGGGCCTGCTGAAAAAGATGCAAAAAACACCAAAATAGATTGGACAGTCTGTAACTAATCTGTATAATCCGCACCTCTTCAGGCAACCCCTTTCTTGGGTGCGCCTTGATCTTTAACAATTTACAGGCAGATTGTGTGGGCGCTTTTGCGTCCAATTCCGACAACAGTAGTTGTGTGGAGTATTCATTTCGGTGAATGCGACGCACTCCGGAATAACAAGACCCCCCGGTCGAGTTATCCGGAAAAAAATCTTGAACTGGAGAGTTTGATCCTGGCTCAGATTGAACGCTGGCGGTAGGCCTAACAC
>JABHUE010000010.1 GCA_018672825.1 Pseudomonadota bacterium
CGGAAAAGACTGCACCACCTCTACCTTAAAGTCGGGAAAGCTGCTGACCACCTGAACTTTTCCATGCAGCGCTTTGCCGTTGAGTGTGCAGTCGCTGTCGATCCCGCTCGCCAGAGCGCTGCTGGACACAAACAGTAATAACGTGAGTATTTTCATGAGATCTCCTGAGTCTATTTCGGTCGTAAATACTTCCAAAGCACCACCATACCAAATATCTCCGGGCCGAGATCTTTAACTTTCACTCTACTAATATTTCTCATCCAGCGAGGACTCCGGTTGCTGACGTTAATTTGGGAGCTTGGATTAAAAAAGATATCGATTGATTAACTTCTTTTAAGTGTCGAGAAAATGCCATCTTTTTGACTGTGGTTTGCCATTTGGTCTAGTCATACTAATGATATGGAAAGGATTAAAAATATCTTTAAGTTGTTTTCAAAAACTGATCATTCTTTATCCCAGTTAGAACCACCACAACCCGAAGTAACAACCCCACAAACCCCTTACGAGAAATCACGGATGATTACGCCAGAGATTATGGCCAAAGCGCGTAAGAAGGTAGAAGCAGAGGAGCGCAAAAGGCGCGGACCACCTGTGGTGTTCCTGCCGAATGACTAGATTGGTCAAAGAGTCGGATGGCGCCGCACTCATAAGAGAGCGGCGGCCTGTACCTGCGCCTTATTTATGCGGTGGCGTAAATTCGACTTTGCTTACGGTTTGGCGGATTTGATTAACGTCGATGGCTTCCAGAATGACAGGGTTCTCGACCGTGCCCGTTGCCTTGGCTTTTAACGTCATGGCGGCGACCTGATCAAATGAGTCGGCATCCGAGATGACGTAAAAATCATACTGACCACGGGTCAGGCTGTAGTCCACGAGGGTGGCGCCAACGCTTTGGTGCATGGCCTCCATCACGGCTTTTCGGTCGGTATCGCCTTCGATGAGTCCGCCGGTGCCAGCGCTTGTGTATCGCGCCATCGTAATGAATCTGGGCATTTCAAAATCTCCTCTTTTCCTTTAGTTGAAATAATGACTCTAATCAGTTTTCAGGGGGTCGTACAGCATGTATAACCTCGCAGGCGACGGTCCGGGGCATGTCACTTCACCCTGCGTTGGCGTCGGTTAGAATATTTTCAGTACACCACTCAAAAACGTCCGATATTGGTCGAAACACAATCAGGAAAAGAAAAAGATGGTAAATAATATTTATGGTCAGGCGATCCGCGATATGGAAAAGATGCGGGTTGAGGAGAAAATTGATCACATCAAGAACGCAATTCCTGACGATCTATATAAGGTGCTGACCGAGGAATGGCACCGATTTGTAAAGTCCTCTGTCAAAAAAGGCCAGGGAGAACGCGAACTGGTTGAGTTTGATTACTTTTTTGAATTGTTTATGAAATTCCCCCACTGACGTTGCACGCACAGCTGCCCGCTTTTCAAATACTGCTTTAACGGTTATACCGAAAAGAATCAAAAGCCCCTGGATCGAATGATCGAGGGGCTTTTTCGATTTTGACCTTAAAAACACGTTAAGGCTAATCTAGAAGAAGATAAGCGAAATTAAGACCAATTTATGTGAAATTAAGTTTAGTGAATTGATTAATACAGGATAAATAAGATAAAACGTCATTTATCAATAAATAACATCTAATGGAAGAAATTAAATCAATTTAGCTATATTTTCGACGAATTTAAGAGCAATTAATATCGATCAATCAAAAAATCTTAACTTGAAGTCGTTCATAAGGAATTCTCAATTTTCGATAATAGGGTCATTTATCTATTTTTAAAAGAATTTATGTGAATTTAGACGAACTTTTTCCGATTTTTGAGGTTTAAATAAGATTTTGGATCTTGATCCCAGTTGGCTTGCTGGTGCGTGCGGCTAGACGGCCGTTGGTCGATATGGTAAGATTAAGTTTATGAATAATAATAAATTAATCAGACTACCTAATGGTAGGGAAACAAGTACGACCTTTGATGAACGCACCCTGCTCAGAAAAGAGCTCGGGTTTCGTGACCTCGAACTGCTGGAAGATTTGCCCCTTGAGTCGGCTCTCGGGCGCCGCGTGATGGATGTTGCCAAGAGAATGAGACTCTCCTGACCCCGCTTTTAGGCCGTGTTCGGCCTTATCCGCTGATGTGTCGCTGTCTTTCTAGCTTCCGGATCTAACGCCTGTCGGCTTTGCCGATGGGGACGCCGATGTTTGGGGTGTTTTTGATGGGATTCGCTAGCCCAGCACCCGGAAGTGGAGCTCGGTTGGCAATCCGTCGCGGCCGTTGATGGCGTTCATGTCTTGTGGACAAGCGGACATCACCACGATGGCATCGCAAAGCGCGCTCAGCTTGATGGTGTCTTTGGGTTTACAAACCGTGGGTTCAAACGCGGTTTTGCCATCGGGCGCAATCGGGATATTCATCCACAGGTTGAACGGGTCCGGGATCTTGGGCGCCTTGAGGGCGATGGCGATCATTGCCATTCTGAGGTTGTCGGTGCAGTTGTCGTGATAATCCGTGCAGCCGAGAATTTTGTATCGGTTGATATCACAACATGACAACAGCGTGTCGTGCACGCCTGGCGAGGTGTCCTCCGTGATCTCGAACATGGGCCGGCGAACGTTCGAGACAATCTGATCACCGACTTTCGGGAAAACGCTCGACAGCGATGTCCGGGTGTGCGCCATCGAGAGAAACTCTTGGTGGTCGGGATCACAAAAAGCCCAGAAGTCACAAACCTGTGTGCCGTGGGTGTTTTGAACCTCGATCAGCTGGTGCTTTTTAATCCTGACGGCGACGCCGCATCGCGCGGGGACACGGTAGGTTTCATCAAGGGCAGGTACGCCGTCCGGCGAGATTGCGCTTTTCAATGAGCCATTACTGCCATCCGGTGTTGCGGCATCAAAAGTCATGTGGTTATCCTTTTTTGGGTCTTTAAGATCTGAAAACGGTTGCTTATTGAAGGGCGACACCTTCAAGGGTGATGCGATGCATCACGCGCCGGTGGCCGTGATAGTCATTCATGGCGTTGTGCCAGGTGGCTCGGTTGTCCCATAACGCGATGGAGCCCTCTTGCCACTCAAACCGGCAGGTAAATTCCTCACGCGCCCCATGTGCATAAAGAAAATCCAGGAGGGGTTGGGACTCCTCAGTGGTCCAGCCATCAAACCGGACGGTGAAGTCAGCGTTGACATATAGCGCTTTTTTTCCGCTCAGCGGATGCGTAATGATGACCGGGTGCAGGGCATCCTGAACCGCGAGTTCGGGGTTTGCGAGGCGTCCGTCTTCGTAATGCTCGCTGTCCGAGACGCTGTAGCCAAACGCGTGACGGCTCGAGTGCCAGGCATTAAGACCCAGAAGTGTTTTTTTCATGCCGTCTGACAGGGCTTCAAAGGCGAGCGTCATGCTCGCGAACAGGGTATCGCCCCCGGCGGGAGGCACTTGCCGTGCATACAGCATCGACCCCATTGCCGGAATCTGATCGTAGGAGTGATCGGTGTGCCAGGTGCCGCCGATGTTTTCTTTTTGATCAGGCGCTTTGATGACTTCCGCGATCTGCGGATAGCCATCGAGCGGCTTGAAGAACCGATTGATGTTGATCTCGCCCCATTGCTCGGCGAGATCAATGTGTTGCTGAGGCGAGAGACTCTGATCTCTGAAGAAAATCACCGAATACGTCGCAAAAGCATCCTTAAGCTCCTGCATCACGGAGTCGCTCAGGGGTTGGGTCAGGTCAACGCCATCGATTTGCGCGCCGAGCGCTTTAGAAAGCGGGGTGACCCCGATCTCGCGATAGCGCCGTGAATCCGTCATGGGTGACCTAAATGATCAATTCAAAATAAAAGTGTAACCGATGGCGAGCGCTTAAAAAGAGACTTTTGAGTCCGGTAGAATCACCCCTCGGCTTTGAGGAGATTCTATGTACTTTGACTTAAGACTCTGGGGCTTTACCCAGGGCGTCCGGCTTCGCATTTTGGGGGCCGTCGCGCTTGGTGTGTTGGGCGTGCTTTTCGGGATTGCCCGCCTTGCCCTGCTGGGCTGGCTGATCGCCGAGGTTTTTTCAGGTACGGGATTTTCCGAGCTGGTGGTCCCGTTCATCGGCGTCGCGGTCGTGATGATGGTTCGGGGCGGGCTTGAGTACTGGCGCACGATGGTGGCCCACAATACGGCGGCGATTGTGCAGCTGCATCTTCGGACCGTGATTTTTGATCAGGTGACTCGTCTGGGACCGGCTTACTTCGGGCTTGAGCGCACGGGGGACGCCATTGTGGCGATGATCGAAGGTGTCGAACAGCTCGAGATCTATTTTGGACAATATCTGCCGCAGCTGATTGTCTCGATTCTCACGCCGTTTCTGATTTTTGGGGTTGTGGCTGTATTTGATGTGCCGATCGCGCTGGTGATGCTGGCCGCTGCTCTTTTTACGTTAATTGCGCCGCAAGTGTTTCACCACTGGGACGGCAAAAAATCTCTCGAGCGGGGGCGCGATTACAAGGCATTCGCGGCGGAGTTCCTCGATTCTGTTCAGGGTCTGGCAACGCTGAAGGCTTTTGGCCAGAGCGGCAATCGCGCGAAAAGTCTCAAGGACAAAGCACACGCCCTGTTCAAGTCGACCATGTGGGTGCTGGCGACTAATTCATTGGCTCGCGGGATTACTGATATCGGCATCACCCTGGGCGCCGCCGGGACACTTGCGTATGGCGCCTACCGCGTGGTGGACGGGGAGATGAATTTCGCGGTTTTGCTGATGGTGTTGATGCTCGGGGTGGAGGTGTACCGACCGCTTCGCGATATGCGCGGCATGATGCACAACGGAATGATGGCGCAGTCTTCTGCCCAGACGATTTTTCAGCTCATCGACGCAGACCCCCAGGTGATCGAACCCCAAACCCCCGCGACCGTTGATGCGTTGCATCCGTCGGTCTCGTTTGAAGGGGTGCGCTTTACTTACCCCGGCGCGCGGCAAAAAACCCATGAGCAGGTGAGTTTTGAGATCAAAGCGGGAGAGCGGGTTGGCTTTGTTGGACCAAGTGGCGCCGGCAAATCATCAATCGTGCGTCTGTTGCTTCGCTTTTATGACCCGAACGAGGGCGCGATTCGCATCGGCGGGCACAACCTTAAAGATTTGACGCTTAAAGACATTCGCTCGCAAATCGCAGTGGTCAATCAGGATACCTATCTCTTTCACGGCACCGTTGCCGATAACCTTCGGGTGGGTAAACCGGGCGCGTCTCCCGAAGCGCTTGAGGAGGCCTGCCGGGCCGCTAACGCCCATGAATTTGTGTCGCTATTGCCACAGGGATATGACACGGTGATCGGCGAGCGCGGCATTCGGCTCTCGGGTGGACAGCGCCAGCGCATTGCGATCGCCCGTGCCATCTTGCGGGATGCGCCGATACTGGTATTGGACGAGGCTTTGTCAGCTGTTGATGCTGCGAATGAGTTCATCATTCAGGAAGCGCTTGATCGGTTGATGCGCGGGCGGACGACCCTGATCTTTGCGCATCGCCTGTCGAGCATTATTGATGCCGATCGGATTCTGGTTCTGGACGGCGGCGCCATTGCAGAGGAGGGGACCCACACCGATTTGATGTCGCAAAACGGCGTCTATCATCGATTGATGTCGGCTCAGGCAAGCGAGCGTTCGACTGGCGCCATTGATCTGGATGCGTCATTAAAACCCAAACGGGTCGAGGCGTCGACGTTTAGCGAGGCGGCTGAATTTGTTCCGACAGATGCGATCGTCAAAGCCGAGGGTCTGGGCTGGACGGCGGCGGCGCTTGAATTGCTCAAATACATCAAGCCGTACAAAGGCCGCCTGGCGATGACCTTTGGTTTTGGAGTGACCCGCGTGATTGCGTACATCGGGATCGGCGTGGTCAGCGCGCTTGCCGTTCGTGCGGTCAAGACCGGCGAGCCGTTTTTGGATTTGCTTATTTTTCTGGCGGTGCTCGCGCCGGTTGCGGGCGTCTTTCATTGGCTGGAATCCTGGGTCGCACACGATATGGCGTTTAGATTGCTTGCTGAAATGCGAATAGCGCTCTTCGAAAAACTTAATAAGCTCGCACCGGCCTACATGGTGCGGCGACGCACCGGCGACATGGTGGGCATGGCGACCTATGACGTTGAGCTGGTGGAATACTTTTTTGCACACACGGTCGCGCCGGCTTTCGTCGCAGTGCTGATACCTGCAGTGGTGATGGCTGCTTTATTTTATTTCGGCTGGATGATGGCGCTGGTGTTGCTGCCGTTTTTGGCGATTGTGGCGCTGAGTCCGTTTTTCTTGAGAAAACGAGTCGATGAGATGGGCTCGCTCGCCCGCGAAGCGCTCGGAGAGTTAAACGCGCATGCGGTCGATAGTGTTCAGGGGCTCGCTGAAGTGATTGCGTTTAATTATGTGGATGGCCGGCGCGAAGAGCTTGCCATGCGAACGCGCGCGCATCACCGGATCCGGCTGCCATTTTTCTCGGATCTCACGATTCAAAAAGAATTGCTCGATGTGGTGACGGGTCTTGGAGGCCTTGCGGTTGTTGCGATGGGTGCCGTGTTGGTGGGTGCAGGCCAGCTGGAAGCGGCGATGTTGCCGCTACTGACATTGCTCGCGATGGCGGCGTTTTTGCCAATTTCGGAAATCTCCCAGGTGAGCCGTCAATTGGCTGACACGTTGGGCTCAACGCGCCGGCTCTACGCCGTTGAGCAGGAGCCGGTTCCTGTCACTGATGGGCCAGGCGGCTTTTCGATAGATGATCAGGGTGGGGTGCCCATCGAGCTTGATCATGTTGATTTCAGTTATGAAACGAGTTCGCGCCCTGCACTTGATGACGCAGACTTTATCGCCGAAGCCGGCAAGACCATTGCACTAGTGGGTCCCTCGGGGGCTGGCAAAACCACGGTTGCTCACCTACTGATGCGATTTTGGGATCCGCAAAAAGGGTCTATCTCGCTCGGGGGGCATGATCTGCGGGACTATAAGCTTGACGAGCTTCGCGGGCAGATCGCGCTAGTGGCGCAGGATACTTTTTTATTCAACGACACCTTACGCACGAATATTTTGATTGCGCGACCGGATGCGAGTGAAGAAGAGCTACAGCGTACGTTGCAACGGGCTTCTCTAAGTGAATTGATCGAGAGTCTCCCTGATGGGTTAGAGACGATGGTGGGTGAGCGGGGGATGCGGCTTTCCGGAGGGCAGCGTCAGCGCGTCGCCATCGCACGCGCTTTTCTAAAAGATGCGCCCGTGCTTATTCTGGATGAAGCGACTTCGCATCTGGACGCGGTAAATGAACATGCCGTGCGACAGGCACTTGAGGCGTTAATGGCGGACCGAACGACGCTCGTGATTGCGCATCGACTCTCGACCGTTCGAGGCGCTGATCAGATTATTGCGCTCGACAAGGGCAACGTTGTTGAGACCGGCACGCACGAGCAACTGCTTGCAAGGGGTGGCTTGTATGCGCAGCTCGTCTCGCATCAGGTGGCCGGCGCATCGGGACGACCAGAGGGCTAGGGCTCGGGCTTTGATGCTGTCGCGGGAAGACGGTTTAGACGTTCCCCCAATTGACAGAGGTCAAAAGCGGGGTGAGCGCCATGGAATACGAGCGGGAGAACGGTTTAATTGCCGTTCTGTCCCGCCCACTGTCCCGGATTTCCTAGCGCACGTTGGATTCCGGCGTGACTTTTCCATCGACCGCCTTTTGACTCACGCCATAGAAGCGGACGGTGAACGAAAACTCCTGGCCATGGGTATTGATATTGTTTACTGCATCATCGCCACAATTGAACGAGATGGTGATTGAGTCATCACTGTTAGTGTCCCAGCGGTACGAATTTACGCTGCGGACATCCGGTAGCAAGTAGCGATCCGCGTCGTACGCTGTAATGGACGTAAAGTAAACTGACTCGGGGTCTTCGAATGTAGTCGTGAGGCACTTGTCTCCCGCCAACAAGACCGAGTTGGTGTAAAGGTTTCCAACGCCAACCTCTGGCGACGCGCCACCCCAGCCATTCGCATTCTCAAGATTCCATTGATGACGATCGGTAATCTCGGCAGAGGTCCTTGGGAATGTGTATTTGAAGGGTGAACCCCGGGTCTCAGCTGTCAGTCTCGAGGTCCATTCTTCGACTTCCGAATAGTCATAGGGGCGAACCTCGTAAGTGCCGAATACCAGTGTGTTCACCTTGACCTCGTCCTGCGCGGCCCTCGCGATATCCAATCCCTTTTCCGTTCCCGTGCGGTAGATCAGAAAAGCGAATTGGGTTTCGACCGCTAGATCATAATCACCCGCACCGACAACATAATGTTGGCCATGCCCGCCTTCTGTTACAACCTGCACCGACAGATACACATCGACCTCAGGAATGGAGAACTGAACGCGCCCGTTCTGAGTTTCCACGATAGCTGCTGAGTACAAGGTGTCATCATTCATTTGCACCGTGGCCGCTTTTTTGCCACGAGGGGGCAGGTTTCGAAGATGAACGATGTCCTTATTGGCGGCCAGACTGACCCAGTTACGAAAGTTTCTCGCCGTTTCGGCTTCGGCATAGTTCGCCTCGGAGACCGGAATGGTGTCCGCTGCGTGGACCTGACACATACCCAGGATGCCTATCAAGACACCTATCGTTCGTATTCCCATCTTTAATGATTTATAACTGAACATCAAAATTCTCCTGTCAAATTCCCGCCTGGGCCAAGATCAATTTCTACATACCCTGATTATAGGATTCGTTTTTTACCAACTAATGTTTACGCCATGCAACCCTTTTTTTACTGTGGAAAAAAACCGATTCCTGAGGGAGTGGTGTGATGGGGATGGGGACTGGTGTCAGGGGCCGGTAAATCCAAAGGCGTAGGTCAGAAAGAGTCCTGCAAAAACAAATCCACCAAACCAGATGTTGTTCAGGAATGCCTTGAAGCACCCCTGCCGATCACGGTCTTTGCAGAGATAGAGTTGATAAACGGCCGTGAGGGCGGCGGCGACGAGGCCAAGATAAAAAATAACGCCAAAGCCTATATGACTCGTTTCAATCCGAAAAAGAAAACACGGCAACGGTTTCAACCGGACTATTTTTGCATCACTTCTTCAATGTGATCAGCGAAGCCGGTTCCGGCTTCGGCATAAATATTAAAAACCGAGTCTGCACCCGCTTCCAGCAGGATCTCATTTTCGTCGGGGTAGCGCGCGGTGGCTGAAATCCGACCGGCAAATTGAATCACGCTTAATTGCTCGAGTGCGCTGAGATTTGCCTCCAGATTGGGTAGCGCCAGCATCACCAGTTTAAAACGATCCTGTCCGCGCAGCTGCTCCCAAAAATCAGCATCGCTGGGCGTGCTGCGCAGCACATTTCGCCCCTGCTCAAGGTGATATTTGACTTGTTCCGCATCAAAGTCGATTCCGACGACGGTATTGCCATGACGGTGTTGCATGCGATCGTAGGCCCCCGTACCGACCCGGCCCATCCCGAAAATCGCGATTGTCGCGTGATGGGTATCAATAGAGTGGTCCTCAGGCAGACGAGCCGCGCTCTGAAAGCGGAGCCAGAAATTGCGATAGCGCCGATAAACACTCTCGTCCCGGCGGGTAAAAGGTGCCGCGACCAGGAAAGACAGTGACAAGGCGATTGACATGACCACCAGCCACTGCGGATCCAGCCAGTTATGACTCACCCCTATCGCTGCAACGATAAGACCAAATTCGCTGAAGTTATTCAAGCTCAGTGAAGTCAGCAGGGAGTTTCGTGATCTCACGTGAAAGCGGTTTAATAAAAAGAAGAACAACACTGACTTCACAAAAACAAAAGGCGCAAGCGCAATTGCGATGACAGTCGCGGTTACCGTTAGATTGCCGGCCATTCCGACCGACAGGAAAAATCCGACCAGAAAAAGATTTTTAAAACTCAGCATGGTTTTGCTGAGTTCCGATGATTTGGGGTGGTGAGCGATCAGCACGCCCACCACTAACGCGCCGACATCACCTTTTATGCCGGTTAGCTCAAATATCTCGGCGCTGCCTAACGCGAGTGCGAGGCCGAAGAGTGCCAGGAGTTCGCCATGGCCACTTTTTTCAAGCAGTCGGAAAAAGACGTGACGAAGTGGAATCAGCAAAAAGAGTGTTAATGCCCATAGTGTGGGGACTTTACCGGCGGACGCGGCCAAGAAAATAACGGCCGCAAGATCTTGCATGACCAAGATGCCGATCGCGATTTTGCCGAATTGGGATTTGATTTCAGCTTTATCTTCAAGCACCTTGACGACGAAGACGGTGCTCGAGAAGCTGAGCGCGAATGCGAGAATTGCGGCATGTTTCAGGGTCATGCCGGTGAAGAGCGGTGCGCCCCATGCCGCTAATATCACCGCAGAAACGCCAAACATCGCAACCACTAAAACCATATGGATAGAGCTTACCGCCCAGACATAAGGCTTCATGAGCGTCTTGAGTTCAAGCTTGAGGCCGACGGTAAAGAGCAATAGCGTAATGCCGATATCGGCTATTTTCTGAAGCGTGTCTCCACCGCTAACCCCCAGCGCATTGAGCGCAAATCCGGTCACTAGAAAACCGACTAACGGCGGTAATCCCAGAAGCTTCGCACCAAGCCCTAGGAAAAAGGCAAGGCCAATCCAGGTCGTATCGCTCAGCAGTGGCTGGATCCATTCCCAATCCATTGGTTGTCCCTGGTTGATGAGAGTTCGGTGAGAGTGTTGAGATTACAATTTTAGTTCACTCACGATCTGAACGTTTTGCACTCGTAAATCACGGCGGTTGACTATTATTCGATGGGATATCAATTTTGATTTAATACCAGCAGTGCCAATTTCGGGTTGCAAACTATGAATGCTCAATCTTCTGTCGATGTGGTGGTGTGGCTCGTCCGTGACACCTGTCGGCTTCAAGACAATCCGGCGCTCGATCGTGCAGTCGAAGAAGCAAAAACCAGGTCTGCAACCGTATTGGCGCTAGCGTGCCTGGAGCCACGGCGTTGGAAAGACGAACAGTTCGGGTGCAGTCGATCGGGCGCGCAATGGCGTCGATTTCGGGCGGAATCTCTGGTCGCGCTGCGGGAATCGCTTGAACGAAAAAAAAGTGGACTCTGGATTGCAGCGGGCGCGCCAAGTGATGTGATATCCACGTTCCCCCCGCATATCCGTGTGACGACCGTTGTGACCGACCTGCCGGTGGCACCGGATGAACAAAAAGAAAACGCGTCGCTGGTTGCACTTGGGTTAGAGGTTCTGGCGGTGCAGGTGGATGAGCTTTTTGATGCTGGGCAGATTAAAAATGCGCTGGATCAGTTGCCCTCAAGCTTTACCAAATTTCGCAAAACGATCGAAAAGAAGCAGGGCGTCACACCGCCTGAGCCTATCGGAGCCGTCACGCCATCGGCGCTGTTAAGCCAGCCGTGGAAGGACCCTGATGATTTGGCAACAGCCCTAGCGGTGGCGGTGTCGACATCCACCGAGGTTGAAGCGCGCGGCGGTGAGGTTGCCGCTCAAAAGATTTGGCGAGATTACCTTGAAAGTGGGGCGCTGTCGTCGTACAAAAAAACGCGAAATGCATTTTTCGGGAGAACCCAGTCAAGTCACCTATCGGCCTGGCTTGCGCATGGATGTCTTTCCGCGCGGATGATGTGGTGGGATATTCTCGATTACGAGCAGCAAAACGGCGCCAATGAATCGACCTACTGGCTTCGGTTTGAACTTTTATGGCGTGAGTTTTTTAGATGGTATTCGCGTGAAGCGGGATCCGGTCTTTTTAGGCGAGAGGGACCCAGTGGTCAAGCGGTTGTTTATCAAGAAAACCCGGCAGGATTTTCACAATGGTGTGGTGGTCAAACCGGGGTCAACATTATCGATGCAGCCATGCGCGAACTTGCCCAGACGGGATGGTTAAGTAATCGGGCAAGACAGCTGGCGGCCAGTTATTTGATTTATGACCTTAATCTTGACTGGCGACTCGGCGCTGCGTGGTTTGAAAGCCAACTTGTCGATTTTGATGTTGCGAGTAACTGGGGCAACTGGGCTTATATTGCGGGTGTCGGGCCAGACCCGAGAGGCGGCCGGATCTTCAATGTCGAATCGCAGGCAGAACGGTATGATTCCGATCAACATTATCGCACTCGGTGGTTAAATTCGCAGTAAACCCTTGTATTGCCACAGATTTGCCATGCTCTGGATCCAAAAAGCATTCTAAAATTAAACCATGAATGCGCTCGAAAAAAATCAATCTAAAGACCTGGACCAGAACGGTAAGCCTGCGTTAAGTCGAAACCTTCCGGGGCGAAACCAGGAAGGGTTCGCGTTATTGATCAGCTTGGTCATACTCATCGGTGTGTCCTTGATCGCGTTTGCAGCAGCCAAGACATCGTTTTTTCAGGAGAAACTCGCGGGAGCGGAGGTCTCGATGCATCGTAATTTTGAGTCCGCTGAGATAGCGGTTCGAGAGCGTGAATGGGAGCTCAGTTTACTAACAGATTTAAGCCATCTTGTTGACGACGATTTTGCCAACGCGGAATGTGGAATCGTGAAGGTGACGGGTAACCTGATTGAGGGTCAAGTCGGTGGCGCGAGAATTGAGACTACTTATTATGTGCCTCCACCCAATGGATTCAACTGGGGCGACGGCGACGGTTCGAAGGTAAGACTCTGCCACAAAGACAGGAACAACCTTCTCGTCAGTATCAACGCAGTTGGGGACGAACACCACGGTCACATGCAACACGAAGGAGACTACCTTGGATATTGTGGCGAAAGTAACAATGGTTGGAACACCTGTATCGACCGGTTTGGAGATCAGCCCAGGCGGCTGTCGTGGACCCAGATCTGGGAGTAGTTAAACGTTGGTATTCTGGAAAACCGTTAGTCCAATTATTGAGCCGCTCTGAACTCCCCTGGCGTTTGACCTGTCCATTTTTTAAATGAACGACCGAAATTAGCGGGCTCGGTATAGCCTAAAAGATAGGTAATCTCACCGATTGTTTTGGTTTTTTCGGTGAGATATTGAGTCGCAAGATCTTTTCGTACCTCCTCGACTAACCCCTTAAAGGTAAAGCCACGTTCTTGCAATTCACGCTGGAGTTGCCTCACGCTAACGTTCAGTTTTTTTGCCACCGCAACTTGATCAGGCTTCGATTCGGTCAGGTTCTCAATGAGTTGTAGACGGACCTGCGTTACAAAATCAGCAAGATCGTATCGGGCCAGATATTCGGTAACGGATTCATCGGTGATTCGCGCCAGCAGCGGATTGGCGTCAGGCAAATGGCGCTCAAGTAAATTTTTATCGAATGTCAGGGCCCAGCGGTCAGCGCCAAACGCGATGTTGCAGTTGAAGAAATTTTGATACGCGCCCGCACAGTCGGTGTCATCATGCGGAAATTCAACTTTCTGTGGGGTAATTTGCTCGCTGAGGGCAAGCCGGCAGAGTCGGGTGGTCGCAACCAGTAACGCGTCTGCAGATGCCGTTTGAAAATCAGGGGTGATCTTTTTTGTCTGATAGACGAGCTCGTAGGTTTCGCTTGTCTCATGAAGCATGATATCGGCGTTCGTGGATACCAGTCGTTGAAATCGAATCAAACGCTGAAGCGCACTTTTTAAGCTGTCACTGACGAGCCATCCAAGCCCGAGGCCGTGAATCGTGCCAGGGGAGATCGCTTCACCAATATCAAGACCGATACAGGGCCGCTGGCTTCGTTCAATAGCAAGCTTCCAGAGTTTTTGATGCTGATTAAGGGAAATTCGACTGTCCGGTTGTTGAAGCGAGTCAGTATCAATGCCGGCATCCTCGAGCAGTGTCTCGGGATTGCAGCCGTAAGTTTCGGCGACTCGAGAGATCGCCAGTGCGATATTTGATAGCACGGTATGTTCTTCGTCGATCAGTGTCATGCGATCCTGGCCCGTTATTAACTAAGTTTGATCAAGTTTTGGCGTCTGATGATTACGCAAAACATCCAGTATTAGCGATGATAACTTGCCCGACAACGCTTCCTCAAAAAAAGTATGGAAAATCATGATTACCAAGCCAGAATTTTGTTTCGTATGCAAACAAATGACAATTTCGAATGGCGCGTCAGCCCCGTTACTTTCGACTCGATCGGGGCAAGGCATATTGCGCTTAAATTAAAAATTCTTGGCATTGGCGTAGTGGTTTGTCCTGACGATGAGTATGTGGAGAAGGGAGTTCCCATTACGTTTAATGCCCGGGAATATTTTGAAGAATCAGATGCATCGACCGGTTAAGTACGTGATGCATCATCCGTGCGTTAAGATTAATGCGAAGATCCCTAATCAAACCCGAAAAGCGACGACTCAATACAGATGGCATCCAAGACCTTGCTGGTGGTTGCGCATTCACCGTCACCCAACACAGAGCGATTGCGGGCAGCGATCGTTGCGGGTGTGAACACCGCTGACCTTTGTGATCTTGGGTTAGTTGTGAAAACGCCATTTGAGGCACAAGCCTCGGATGTGTTGTCGAGCGATGCAGTGGTACTCGGGACCACCGAGAATCTGGGATATATGAGCGGGGCACTTAAAGACTTTTTTGACCGGGTCTATAACCCTTGCCTTGAGCAAACACGAGCGATGCCCTATGCGGCCTATATCCGAGCGGGCCTTGATGGCACGGGCACCACTCGGGCTATTACTTCAATTACTTCCGGGCTTGGATGGCGAGCAGTTCAGCCGCCTTTAATTCTTAAAGGCGATTGGCAGGATCAGTTTGTTGATCAGTGCACGGAGCTCGGCGCCGCAATGGCCATTGGTCTCGACAGCGGTATTTTTTGATATTTAGCGAGCCTGTCAGGCAAGCGCCCCAGCGCCGCCCAAAGATTGATCCACGAGTTTTTGTGTTTTTAGGTTCACAGCCTCTCGTTAAAGCTCCCAGATCACATTTCCGCCTTTAATCTCGGGCATTGACGTCATGAACGGGGCCATTCGACCGAAAATGTTCTGGATTTGGGGTTGTGCATCATTCGCGGCAGACTCGCTTGAATAACGCGACACAATCATGCCCTCGCCTTCTTCTATTTCACAAGAGTGGACCGTCTCGAGTCCCTCGATCGCGTTAAGTTCGTCCCGGAAGGTATCAGCCAAAGCGAGAAATTCATCACGGCGGGCCGCATCGAAAGAGTAGGTGGTTACACGGTAGTACATTTTTACGCTCTCCTGTTTTTACTTATTTTTTATGTTGAAAGGGCATCATATACCGGTCGAATATTAATTGGCAAAAATCAGCGCCTTAATTTATCGTGATTATTTTCTATGACAAATCTTTCATCAGCAGCCGCCTGGATTCAAAACGCAAGACAGGTGCTCGTGCTGACCGGGGCCGGTTTATCGACGGCATCTGGCATTCCCGATTTTCGAGGTCCGCAGGGGATTTGGACGAAAGATCCTGACGCGGAAAAGCTTTCGGATATTTCCTATTATTTGAGCGACGCTCGCATCAGGGAAAAATCGTGGCGCTCCCGGCGGGATTCCCCGGTTTGGCATGCGCAGCCCGGCATTGGTCATCACGCCCTCGCCGCTTTTGAGCAATCAGGGTGTCTGCATACGCTTGTCACCCAGAATATTGATGGTCTCCATCAAGTCGCAGGCAGTTCTGCAGACAAGGTGGTTGAGATTCACGGGACGATACGAGAAGTGGCCTGTACCCAATGTGACTATCGCGCGCCGATGCAAACTGCGCTTGCGCGATTGGCGCTGGGCGAAGAAGATCCTGATTGCCCGATTTGTGGTGGTATTTTGAAATCTGCTACGATTTCTTTTGGGCAGTCACTGGTCCGACGCGATCTTGCCCGAGCTGAAAAATCAGCGAGAGAATGTGATGTCCTGTTGGCAGTGGGCTCTACACTCTCGGTTTTTCCGGTTGCAGGGCTTGTTCCGATCGCGCAAAAAAGGGGTGCCAAAATAATTATTGTTAACCGGGACCCAACGGCAATGGATGATCTTGCGGATGCTGTTCTGCTGGGGGATTTGAACGCTCTTTTGCCCGCGCTACTCGGAGAAATCGAGACAACATGAAAAAAACCCAAATCAAGATCTGTTGTATCGCCAGCGAGGAAGAGGCGCAGATTGCGTTAAACGAGGGTGCCGATGCCGTGGGATTAGTAGGCAAGATGCCATCAGGGCCAGGCGTTATTGGTTCAGACCGCGCTTCGTCTATCGTCGCCGTGTTGCCTGATCGCGTGGACAGCTTTTTTTTAACCAGTCACGATCGGGGTCGGGACATTGTTGAAGAGCTCGGCGTGAGTCACGCAAGTACCGTGCAGATTGTTCGACATATTGATCCAGTTGAATATTTGCCCATTATTGAAAATCTTCCGAGCCTCCGGCGCATTCAAGTCATTCATGTTGAAAACGATAGCGCGCTCGCACTCATTGAGCGTTACAACGAGGTCGCAGACGCTTTCCTTTTGGATTCAGGAAAAACAATGGGCGCAAACTCGCAGTTTGGCGGGACGGGCAAGGTCCATGATTGGGCGATTAGCAAGCAGTTTGTTCAGTCCACTGATCTTCCGGTTTATCTGGCGGGTGGCCTTTCTTCCGAGAATGTCTTTCAGGCTATTACTGAAGTGAGGCCTGCCGGCGTTGATGTGTGCAGCGGCGTACGTTCAAACGACACGCTTGATTTAGAGAAAGTCCAGGCCTTCGTCAAAGAGGTAAAGCGCGCTGATGAAGCAATTAATCGGCAATAATCGAAATCATGAGATAGGCTGTCAGAAAAATACAAACGATGCTGGTTATCGTCAGGCGTAATCGCCAGTAACGGTTGTTGATGGTCGAACGTGTTTTGAATTTTTGATCGAGAAAAAGTTGCGCTACAAAAACGCCAATTAGCAGTAAAAGGCCGAGCGGGTCTCTCAACCATATCGCGAGCCCGAAAATAAGCAGCGCGCAGGCATTACTGCTGATGAGTGCAACAGGGTCCTCGTCGCGGAGCGCCAGTCCCCAGTGCGATCCTGCCATGAACGCGCTGATCACGACGGTATAAGACCAAAGCCATTCGTCAGCGCTCACGCCAGGCAGTTGTAACCCGTCAAGTTTCAGCAGGCAGGCAATGAGAAAGGGTAGGGCGCCTGCGAATGTGAGCGGGCGAACAAAAGGGTGCAATCTTTGCTTCATAACTTAGCGCGTTTGCATTTCTCTGAACAGAACCTGACTTCCTCCCAGCACCG
>JABHUE010000009.1 GCA_018672825.1 Pseudomonadota bacterium
AAGAACTGAAACAAAGCATCAGAAGCGAGATCGCGGTCCGCAGATTGAGAGAGGTGATTATTGGTCGCATCCTGTGTCTACATCGGTGTGTTTCAGACCTTATTAGTTTTTAATAATATACCTGAAAGATCATCAAATCCAGAGAATGCACGAGCACCGTTCCACACTTCTATTTTTAACGCGCTAGAGACGGGGAGACTTTCCACCTACCACCGGGCGAACTCTGGGCGGTGGAGTAGGGTTTTTTTTGGAGTTTCCAAGTTCAGCGCTTACGCACGCGCCCAAAAGTGTGACTAACCAGGAGAGATAAATCCAAACCAAGAAAACTGGAATCGTCCAAAGGGCGCCGTAGATCACCTGATAGGTATCGAAATTACCGATAAAGACAACAAATCCATACTTCGCTAACTCAAATAGCACAACCGCAATCAAAGCACCCACTAACGCAAATCGAAACCGGACCTCTCGACTTGGGATAATCAGGTACATCATCAAGAAGCCTAACCCCTCGAGAAAGACAGGTAGCGCTCTGAGAATCCATAAAGAGGCATAGCCTGGTTTTTCGATCAAATCATCGATAATCCAGGTGCCGACATAAGAAGTTAATGCAAGACTAATCACAAGCAAGACAGGTCCGAGCGTCAACATCGCCCAATATAAAAGAAGTCTCTGGATAAACTTTCGACCTTTTTGCACACCCCAGATATCATTAAAAGCATCTTCGATTGTTGAAAACAACAACAACGCGGTAATAACCAGAACAGAAAGCCCTAAACCCGTCAACGTGCCCGCCTGACCCGAAAACTCTTGTAGATAAGAACTCACCACGTCACTGGTCGCCGGAATTAAATTGGTATAAAGCAAGGACTCAACTTGACCGCGCCACGCGTCGAACGCAGGAAATACGGCAAGAATTGCAAAACCGACAGTCATCAATGGAACCAATGACAATAACGTCGTAAATGCGAGAGCCGATGCAACGCTTGGCAATCGTGCCTCGCGTACCCGGATCAGCACGCGGTAAGATACGTCCCGTGCTGTCGAAACCGACTCACTCATCCCCATCACCTCTTGGAAAACAAAAATCCATACTAAAGGCTATTAACACGTTAAGGGCTTGAATTGAAAAATCAGCTTAAAAAAAAGGCCCCTTAAACTGGGGCCTTTTTCAGTTTTTCGCTCTACCCTAGTAATAGGGCGCTGCGTTTGCCTGAGAAATAGACTGTTCTATTCCTAGCCTTGCAGACTCTGATACCCGATGAGCCAACCGGTATGCTTCGGCATTATCTCCTGCCTCAAGGCTTGCTTCTGCCGCTTTAATTACTTTTCCTAATGGAACTGCCTTTCCGCCGGTCGCTTTATCCAGAAGACGCCAAACACTCTTTACGGCTTTAGCCGCATCTGCATCCGTTTTGGCTTGAGCAATCATCTGTGCCGCTTGTTCGGCTGTTGCGTTTTGTGCATCAGATAGTCCAGCTGCCTGCAGATACACAAGGTCAGTGGCTTCTGTCACGCCTAACGTCCACGCGCCGCGGGTGCGCGCATGCATGATGGCCTCCTGAACTTGACTATCACTGAGGTCTCGCTCAATTTGGATCATCTGACCCGGGTAAATAAGATCAGCATCTGTTATCTCGGATCGATTACGCTTGAAAAGAAGAGGCCACTGGTAAGGATCGCTATAAACCTTCGGCTGAGACGCAATTCCCCAAAGATGATCGCCGGCCTGCACAACGTAAGCTGAGACGCCAGGCACCGGAGCTTCTTCAACACAAACGAACGAATCAGGATGACGCGTGCACCAGTCTTCTGATGCTGCAACAGCAACTGCTGCCCCGTCAGCACAGACAAACGAATCAGGATGACGCGTGCACCAGTCTTCTGATGTCGCCACGACATCCGCACAATCAAAAGAATCTGGATAACGGGTACACCAGTCATCTGGTTTGGCAACAGCGGCTACGACGGCCGGTGCCATCACCGCTGCGGGAGCGGAACTTGCAGCAGTCGCTTCTCCTGCTTCAGTTTCAGTCGGCTTTGCGGTCACACACCCGGTGGCAACTGCAGCGATAGCCATCAGCGCGAATAAGGTTCGAATAGGCTTTGCGTTCATTCTCATTAGACCCGTGTCGTTAGGAGGTTTACGTATAAAATCACGGTAGTTACACGCATTTTTTGCGTCAACTTATTGCTCGGACTGTACCTTTCGCCCCGCGCGCTGTCAAGAAATCAAGGAATAAACTATGCCTACAACGCTTTATCACAATCCACGTTGCTCCAAGTCCCGAGATACTCTCAAACTTCTCCATGAGCATGGAATTCAACCGCAAATTGTCGAATATCTTAAAGAGCCATTAAATGTCGCCATGCTTCAGAATATCCAATCCGCGCTCGGCTGCGCTTTTATTGAAATGATCCGAACCCAAGAGCCATTATTTAAGAATTTAAAACTTGAAAACGCAGCCGAAGACGACCTAAGGTGCGCAGTTGTGGATAATCCCGCTCTGCTACAGCGGCCCATTTTAGTAAAAGATGATCGCGGCGCGATCGGTCGCCCGCCTGAAAATGTTTTAAGTATCCTTTGATCCCGAGTACTCCAAATGGTTGAAATTCTAGTTATTTACTACAGTCGTGAGGGTTCTGTTGCTTCCATGGCGCGGCTTATCTGCCAGGGCATTGAAAGTGTGTCCGGGTGCAGCGCCCGCCTAAGAACGGTGCCTGCGGTCTCACCAAACACTGAGCCAACTGAGGCCGCAATCCCAGATTCAGGACCGCCGTATGTCGAACTAAAAGATCTTAAGGAATGCCAAGGTCTGGCACTCGGCAGTCCAACTCGATTTGGCCAAATGGCCGCGCCGCTTGCCTTTTTTATGCAGCGTACGGGCGCTGATTGGTTATCGGGCACGCTGGAGGGGAAACCCGCTGCCGTCTTCACTTCATCATCGACACAACACGGTGGCCAGGAATCTACTCTTCTATCAATGATGTTGCCTCTCTTGCATCACGGCATGTTGATTTGCGGAATTCCATTTACCGAATCGACACTCAATGAAACGACCACCGGAGGCACCCCGTACGGCGCGAGCCATGTTTCAGGAAATCAAAATCAACATCCTATCAGCGCTGACGAAAATGCACTCTGCCAGTCGCTCGGACGGCGATTAGCGAGAACGGCAGTCATTCTTCGCCAACAAGATTAATCCAGTAAGCGAGTCGCTAAATCGCGGACAAAAGGCACCGTCAATCTTCGTTGATGCGCAAATGCCTGCTCATCGATCTGATCCAATAGATTGAAAAGGGTAGCAGAATCGCGTCTGACCCGACGCAGAAGATAACCCATCACTGAATCTGAAATTTCTAAACCTCTCTCGCCTGCTCGTAGACGTAATGCTTGAGGAAGTTCGCCTTCATCAAGAGGTTTTATTGTCCATACGCCTCCCGAAGCCAATCGGGTCGTCAAATCCTGTAAAGCAAAGCCGCTATGAGTCGGTGGGTATCGTCCCGCAAGAATCAGCTGCCGATCCGATTCCATCAATGTCTCAAAGAGATTAAAAAGCGCTTTTTCCCACCGACTGTCAGATGCAACAGCATCAACGTCGTCAAGGCACACGGTATCTGCGCCTTCTAATCCACTGATCATCTCGGGACTGCTCTCTTGCATCGCCAATGAGGCATAAAAAGGAACCTTGGACGACTGCAGAGTCAATCGGCAATAAGCCTGTAGCAAATGCGACTTGCCCGCCCCGTCAGGTCCATGCAGAAACACAACGCACGGCCCGTCAGAAGCGATCAAAGACCGGAGAAAACCAACAGCCTCCCTATTGCCTTCGCAAAAAAAGTTCTCGAGCGATGCGCTCTCTTTAAGTCGCAACGGTAATCGGATTTGGTCAGTTCCTATCAATCTTTCGACCCCAGTTTTTCATCCACTCGAGATTCCAGGGGATGAATAAACCAGAAATAAACATAATGAATTGCACTGGCAACCGTAGTGACCGCAACGAACCACAAAAGAATCTCGGCGACCGGCTCGAGCGCAATTAAGCCGATGCGCTCAACCATTACCAGGATAACCAGCGAAATTTGCAAGAAAGTGTTCACCTTGCTCAACAAACTTGGCTGCATCTGGACATGGCCATTCAGGGTATTCAACACCAAAACGCCGGCAATAATACCAAGGTCTCGAAACCCGATGAGTAAAATTAGCCAGAAGGGAAGATCGCCAGCCAGCACAAGCATCACATAGGTGCTGACGATCAGAATTTTATCTGCCAGCGGATCCAGGATAGATCCGAGTCGCGTGACGCATTTAAATCGTTTTGCAATCCAGCCATCGAGGCCATCTGTTATCCCTGCCAACACAAACACGGTCAGCGCGGCGCCATAACGACCCTCATACAAGAAAAGAATTAATACAGGTACAGCTGCAATCCGCGCCAGCGTCAGCAGATTTGGGATCTGGTGGCGTAAAGAAAATTCAGACATCAGGGGTGCTCAGAGCCAGAACGGAGGTGAAACAAATCATCGCTCTTCTATTAACAGTGCCTAACCCATATACGATACCATAAGGCCCCTATTTATCTCAGGAAATTAATTGTGTGAGTATCGAGAAAACTCCACCGATGACCTATCGGGCTGCCGGTGTTGATATCGATTCGGGCAATGACTTGGTCGATCGAATCAAGCCAATAGTCAAGCGGACTCAACGTCCAGAGTGTTTGGGAGGGATCGGCGGATTTGGAGGTCTTTTTGAGATTCCAATCGAGCGGTTTGAAAAACCAGTATTGGTTTCAGGAACTGATGGTGTTGGCACCAAGCTCAAACTTGCTTTTGCGCTCGATCAGCATGACACCATAGGGATTGATCTTGTCGCAATGTGCGCGAACGACGTTTTAGTCGTGGGCGCAGAACCGCTTTATTTTCTTGACTATTTTGCGACTGCAAAACTTTCGCCCGCTCAGGCCGAATCGGTCATTCGAGGGATTGCGAAAGGATGTGAATTATCCGGTGCAGCACTTATCGGTGGAGAAACCGCTGAGATGCCAGACATGTATCAGCAAGGGGAATATGATCTCGCTGGATTTTGCGTCGGTATAGTCGAGAAAAACCGAATTATTGACGGCACAAAAATCAATTCGGGAGATTGTGTGCTCGGCTTGGCCTCAAGCGGCTTGCACTCAAACGGATACTCGCTTGCACGCGCCATCATCGAGCGAAGTGATACACCCCTCGACGATTCCTTTGGTCAAACGACACTTGGAGAAACCCTTCTCACGCCCACCCGGATTTACGCACAAAGCATTCTAAAAACATCCCAAACCATTGATATTCATGGGATCGCACATATTACCGGTGGTGGACTGCCTGAAAATATTCCAAGAATCCTTCCGCAGGGTTTTCAATGCCAAATTGACGCCAAGAGCTGGACCTTTCCTGAAATCTTTAATTGGCTACAAGATAAGGGTAACGTCGACGACGTCGAGATGCTTCGCACCTTTAACTGCGGAATCGGAATGGTACTGATCGTGGCTAAAGAGGATCAACAGGCCGCAGTGAGCGAATTCGAATCATGCGGAGAGACCGTTTACACGCTCGGTGAAATTGTCCCAGGTGAAAATGGTGTTGTCATTGCCTGAAAAATTGCGGCGATCCCGAATGGTTGTGCTGATCAGCGGCAACGGAAGCAATCTTCAGGCGATCATCGATGCCTGTCACGAAGGTCATATTTTTGGCGACGTGGTCGCTGTTATCAGCAATGAGTCGTCTGCGTATGGCCTTAATAGAGCCAAGAACGCAGGCATCGAAGCTGTGACCCTTCCACATAAAGATTTCCCGACACGCGCTGACTATGACAGCGCGCTCTCACAACACATTGACGGATTTGAGCCAGACCTTATCGTGCTTGCCGGATTTATGCGCATCCTGACGGCAAATACCGTGCGGCAGTATCGTGGCCGAATAATTAATATTCATCCCTCTATTTTGCCTTTGTATCCGGGTCTAAATACCCACGAACGAGCGCTCGCAGATCAGGTCTCAACACACGGCGCTACTGTACATTTTGTCACTGAAGCACTGGACGGCGGACCGATCATTCTTCAGGGCAGAGTCAAAGTCTTAGACAATGACTCTGAAGAGACGCTCGCAGCTAAAGTGCATGTCGTTGAACATCAGATCTATCCGAAGGTCATCGCATGGTTTTCAACAGGCAGACTGGGTATGCGAGAAGACACAGCACTTCTTGACGACACCCCAATCAATCTCCGGATTGAAAGCAGTGATTAGCCCTTTAGGCCTTATCGTCTACCGACTCAAGATCAAATGCGAGTTCATCGCCTTTCTCATAAATACGCACAGTGCCTCCAGTCGATAACTTTCCAAAAAGAAGCTCGTCCGCAAGAGCCTGATTAATCTTTTGCCTTATCAGTCTGGCCATGGGTCGAGCCCCCATCGATGGGTCATGGCCGTTCTTCGCGAGCCAATGTCGAGCGCTATCATCGACCTCGAGGGTCACTTTCTTATCCGCAAGTTGTAATTCAAGCTGAAGAATAAATTTATCCACCACGTGACTGATCGTCGAGTCATCCAACCCGCTAAAGCGGATAATCGAGTCAAGCCGATTTCTGAACTCTGGTGAAAACATCTTATTAATGACCTCAGAATCGTCGGCGCTATGGTCCTGAGCAACAAAACCCACCGACCCTCTGGCCACCTGGGTGGCGCCAGCGTTTGTTGTCATGACGATAATGACATTTCTAAAGTCAGCTTTCCGGCCATTATTATCGGTGAGGGTGCCATAGTCCATCACCTGAAGAAGCAAGTTGAACACATCCGGATGGGCTTTTTCAATTTCATCCAAAAGCAATACCGAATGCGGATTTCGGGTGACCGCTTCTGTCAAAAGACCCCCCTGATCAAATCCAACATAACCCGGGGGGGCGCCAATCAAGCGAGACACCGTATGACGTTCCATGTATTCGGACATGTCAAATCGTACTAATTCAATACCGAGCGTGAGCGCCAACTGACGAGTCACTTCCGTCTTTCCCACGCCGGTCGGGCCTGAAAACAAAAACGAGGAAATCGGTCGGTCGGCATTTCCAAGGCCCGATCGGGATAACTTTATGGCATTAACGAGTGCGCCGATCGCATCATCCTGTCCGAACACGACACGCTTGAGATCCGCATCAAGGGTTTTGAGTGCATCGAGATCAGAAGCACTCACTGTCCTGGGGGGGATCCGTGCCATTTTGGAAACGACCCGCTCAATATCGCCCGACCCAATCGTTTTCTTTCTTTTCGAGACCGGCATTAATCTTGCCTGCGCGCCGGCTTCGTCAATAACGTCGATGGCCTTATCGGGAAGTTGTCGATCGTTAACATACCGGGCCGACAGTTCGGCCGCACTTCGAAGTGACGGCGCGGTGTATCTGACACCGTGATACTGTTCAAATTGTGTCTTGAGGCCGCGCAAAATCTCTACGGTCTCTTCCACGCTAGGCTCAGGCACATCAATTTTTTGAAACCGTCGGGAAAGCGCGCGATCTTTCTCAAAAATACCTCGATACTCCTGGTATGTGGTCGACCCAATGCATCGAATCTCTCCAGATGCCAAAACCGGTTTCAGAAGATTGGATGCATCCATCGCCCCGCCGGAGGCTGCGCCTGCTCCGATGACTGTGTGAATCTCATCAATAAACAAAACCGCGCCATCGGTTTCCTCAAGATCAGCCAAGACCGCTTTCAGCCGCTGCTCAAAGTCACCGCGATATTTGGTTCCCGCGAGCAGTGCGCCCAAATCCAGCGCATAAATTGTGTTCCCGATAAGGGGTTCAGGCACTTCACCCTCTACAATCTTTCTGGCCAGTCCCTCAGCGATGGCCGTTTTCCCAACGCCTGCCTCTCCCACATAAAGAGGATTATTCTTTCGTCTACGGCAAAGAATTTGCATCGTCCGGCCCACTTCGACATCCCGGCCAATCAATGGATCAATTTTTCCAGCAATAGCGCGCTCATTTAAGTTTACGGCGAACGCCGATAGAGCGCTTTGAAGCTCGTCATCACTCTCTTCATCATTTTCGTCCGGTGACGGCAATTCACGCGGAGTATCTGTTTGGCCCACGCCATGTGACACATAACTCACAATATCAAAGCGCGTCACCCCTGCTTCGCCGAGGAAAAAAACCGCGTGAGAATCTTTCTCTGCAAAAATGGCAATCAAAACATTAGTCCCGGTGACCTCCCGCTTACCTGAACTCTGTACATGCAATATGGCTCGTTGGATCACTCGTTGAAAGCCCGCTGCAGGTTGGGGATCAACCTCCTCATCTGCCGCAACTACCGGAACATTATCTTTCAAAAAAGCAAACAACGTCTCTCGTAGGCTAGTCAACTCTGCCCCACAGGCTTTAATTGCTTTTTGGGCGAGCGCATCATCGAGTAACGCCGCTAATAGATGCTCCACCGTGATGTATTGATGCCGGGCCTCTCTCGCACTTTGAATTGCGCTGTTTAAAGACGCCTCGAGTTCGCTAGATAACATGTCTCTACTCTGGCTCCATAGTGCATTTAAGAGGGTGCTGGTGCTCGCGAGCAAGGCCGAGCACTTCCCGAACACGAGTTTCCGCAATTTCAGCCGTAAATACTCCGCAGACCCCAGATCCCTCTGTGTGGACTTTCAGCATAATTTGAACCGACTGCTCTTCAGTTAGACGGAAGATTTTCCGTAATATTCTTACGACAAACTCCATCGGGGTGTAATCATCATTCATCAGAAGCACCCGATACATCCGCGGCTTCTTAAGACGTGGCTTGGCCTCCTCAACTGAGGTTCCCGAGCTCCTAGTGATTTCTCTGCTATTACTCATGACTTATTACTTTAACTTTACAGTCCAGCTGTAAATATAGAGTCAACACCCTACTTTTCTCAAGGGATAGGGGAAATGAAATTTAACGAAAAAAACCAGCGGCAGGGGTCTACCGCTGGTTTCATGCACATCGATGAACGGATGATCTTTACAAATCTATCGCTCGGCAGTCAGGCAGCGTGAAACTGCTCTTCTTCTGTCGACCCTTTCATCGCCGTCACAGAGGAGGAGCCACCCTGAATCACGGTGGTCACGTCGTCAAAATAGCCCGCGCCCACTTCTGCCTGATGGCTAGCAAAGGTGTACCCACGATCCGCGGCCGCAAATTCAGGCTCCTGGACCATATCGACATATGCCGTCATGCCTTTTTGAATATATTCATGGGTTAGATCAAACATGTGGTACCACATGTTGTGAATACCTGCTAACGTGATGAATTGATATTTGTAACCCATCGCGCCGAGCTCTCGTTGGAATTTCGCGATCGTGGCATCATCAAGATTTTTCTTCCAATTAAAAGAAGGGGAGCAGTTATACGCTAAAAGCTGGCCTGGGTACTTGGCCCGAATTGCCTCTGCAAACCGGCGAGCCTCATCGAGATCAGGAACTGCCGTTTCGCACCAAATAAGATCAGCGTAAGGCGCATAGGCAAGACCCCTTGCAATCGCCTGATCAAGGCCGGGACGGGTCACATAAAACCCTTCTCTGGTGCGCTCCCCTGTCACAAATTCACGATCTCGCTCATCGACATCAGATGTCAAAAGTGAAGCCGCATTTGCATCTGTCCGCGCCAACAACACGGTAGGGACACCGCAGACGTCTGCTGCGAGTCGGGCTGCCACCAGCTTCTGCACAGCTTCTTGTGTGGGTACTAATACTTTTCCACCCATATGTCCGCATTTTTTAACCGACGCGAGCTGATCTTCGAAATGAACGCCGCCTGCGCCTGCCTCAATCATGGCTTTCATCAACTCAAACGCATTTAGCACGCCTCCAAATCCCGCTTCAGCATCCGCAACGATCGGAACAAAGTAGTCGATATCGTCTCGACCTGAAGCCTGCTGGATCTCGTCTGCGCGGCGAAATGAATTATTGATCTTACGCACAACCGCAGGAACAGAATTTACCGGATACAGGGATTGATCTGGATACATCGCGTCGGAAATATTTGCATCTGCGGCAACTTGCCAGCCAGACAAATAAATCGCTTTTGCCCCTGCTTTGACCTGTTGCACCGCTTGACCACCTGTCAACGCGCCCAAAGTTGGAAGATAATCATCGGTATTAAGTCGGCGCCACAACTTTTCGGCACCTAATCTTGCAAGGCTGTGCTCAATATGTACGCTGCCCCTCAAGCGGGAAACATCAGCACCCGTGTAATCTCGCTTTACATCTCGCCAGCGTGGATTTTCGTCCCATTCAGCATCGAGAGCGTTTTCGTATCGCACAGAGTTGCACATGGTAAGGGCTCCATAAATGTCCGGTGTTTTTAGTTTTGATCCACAAGTTGAGCTGACGATCACTTTTGTTTGTAACGCGACCTAATCAGTCTTAACGAGGACAGTTTCTGTGCAGGTCAATTATTAATCAAGTTAATTATTTCAATATTATTTATTAAGTATTACAATAATCAAGTCTGTCCGATTTTTAAACGCTTCAAAATGAGTAGCTCCCTTTATTACAAGAAAAGTCGACTGAAACAGTTACGTGCGTTTTGTTACACCGCACGGTTGGGAAGTATCTCCCGGGCTGCCGAAAGTTTGTTTTTGAGTCAGCCGTCTGTGTCGTTACAGATCCAAGCGCTCGAACGAGAACTGGGAACCACCCTTTTTGAGCGCCGGGGACCCAACATCCGACTCACAACACAAGGGGAAACGCTTTTAGAACTTGCCTTTCCACTTGTCCATGGTGTCGACACCATCGGCGATTCGTTCGCGGGCGAAATCGGAAACCTGAACCAGGGTGAAGTCAATATTGCCGCAGGAGAATCAACAATTCTTTATCTGCTGCCAGAGCCGTTGAAAAAATTTAAGGAGGCTTTTCCGAAAGTCAAAATTAAACTTCACAACGTTACCGGACGAGACGGCATGAAAATGCTACGCGCGGGCGATGCAGACTTCGCGGTAGGTCCACCGACTCTCGGCGCGTCAGAAGATCTAGACTACGTTCCCGTTGTGGACTTTAAAACAGTTTTGATTACACCTCGCGGACATCCACTCGCGAAAAAGACAAGCAAGAACATCAAACTTGAAGACATAGAGCCTTTCGGCTTAATTTTGCCGCCGCGAAATCTCGCCACCTGGCAAATGGTCAAAACAGTGTTCAATGAACATTCGGTCAACTACTCGGTTACCCTTGAAGCCGGCGGTTGGGAAGTCATTAAAAAATATGTTGAACTCGGCCTTGGAATCTCCATCGTCACTTCAATCTGCATTGATGGCTCCGAGAAGGTTTCTCAAATCTCGCTGGACAAATTTTTCCCCGATCGAAGTTATGGGGTTGTGACCCAGCAAAAGAAGTATCTCTCGCCACAAGCACGGCAATTTATTGATCTTGTCACTTCCAAGGCCTCCTAAAACCTCTCTAATCAGAGACGGCTACGCGGATTGATCGATAACTCGAATTAGCATTAATTTATAATGCGGGCTGAATATTGTTTGGTTAAACCCTATGCTCAATCGCTTCTCACGCTCTAAAGCGACCCTACCGGTCTTTGCCATTTTCTTAATGATCATGGCGAGTAGCGAAAGTGTTGCGGTTCAGAAGTTAGATATTTGTTACAACTTCAGCTGTAAGACAAAACAGCCGATTGAATTGTCATCAGAGGAGTGGCGGAGCGTAATTGGCTGGTTCTATCCAACGGCCACCGACGCGGTTACCGAGCGTGAACAGCTCAGACAAGCCGTCGGCTGGCTAGAAGTAGTCGTCGGCAGACATACCCCAACCCATAGGGACAAGGGCCTTAATCTGGAAAAAAATCCAGAATTTCAAGGCCAACTTGACTGTATTGACGAGTCATTAAACATTACAAACTACATGGATCTGTTTTACGAACAGGGTCATATGCGCTTCCATCGACCCGTTGAACGCGCCTATCGTCGTGGCGGTTTTGACGCACATTGGGCGGGTCAATTAGAGGAAATCGCAACGGGCACGCGTTTCGTGATTGATAGCTGGTTTCAAGATAATGGCATGCTGCCCTACATCGCAAAAAGTGAAGAATGGCATGATCTGACTGATGCTCAAATCCTGCTTTTTCGCATCAATGACTAAAACAAGATATCCCGGATGCAAAGTTATTCAGATATGTCGTCAGATAGAAAGAAAATAGTCATTGGCTTGTCCGGAGGAGTTGACTCTGCCGTCGCTGCCGCTCGACTAAAGCAGGAGGGCTGGAACGTCACCGGTCTTTTTATGAAGAACTGGGATGAAGATGATGACGAAGCTTACTGTGCCGCACGCGAAGACCTCGCGGCGGCAACGGCGGTGAGCGAGACTATTGGCATTTCCCTGAAAACCGTTAATTTTTCTCATGAATATTGGGAACGTGTGTTCTCAACGTTCTTAAAAGAATATCAAGCCGGGCGCACCCCAAATCCTGATGTCTTGTGTAATCGAGAGATCAAATTCAAGGAATTCCTCTCGTACGCCCAGATGCTGGGCAATCCCGTTATTGCAACCGGACACTATGCTCGGATCAAAAATCACAAAAATGGTTTTGGCCTGCATAAATCGGTCGATCTCTCCAAAGACCAGTCCTACTTTTTACACGAGCTGGATCAAACAGCGCTGGCAGCGACGATCTTTCCACTCGGCGATACAAATAAAACGGAAGTCCGTGCCGAAGCGGTCTCCCTGGGGCTTCCCAACGCAAAGCGAAAAGACAGCACGGGCATCTGTTTTATTGGCGAGCGAAAGTTCTCTGATTTTCTTTCCAAATACCTCCCACCAACACCCGGAGATATCAAAGATCTCGAGGGGAAAACGATAGGCAAGCATCAAGGTCTGTGGTTTTATACGCTGGGACAGCGCCAAGGACTCGATATCGGCGGCGCTGGAGATGCGTGGTATGTTGCCGAAAAAAAAATGACAGAAAATACTTTAATCGTCGTTCAGGGGCATGATCACCCCAGCCTGTTGAAACAATCTGTATCGGTCAAAAAAATGCACTGGACACTTAAGGCGCCCGCACAACCTCGCCTGAAGTGCTTCGCAAAAACTCGTTATCGACAAGATGACCAGTCTTGTGAGGTCGAAATCTTTCCAGATGGAAGCTTATCCGCTACTTTTGAAGAGCTTCAACGGGCGCCCACACCCGGGCAGTCTCTTGTTCTTTATCATGATACCCAAGTACTCGGCGGCGGCGTCATTGAGCAAGTTTTATAAGGGCCGCTCTATGATGAAAAAAATCTTGATCGCAGGATTTCAGCACGAGACGAATACTTTTGGTGCCACCAAAGCACAGTTTAAAGACTTTGAAGAAGCCGATAGCTGGCCGGCCCTGTTAAGTGATAATGAAGTGTTGTCAGGAACAGAGCATATCAATCTTCCGATATCAGGATTTGTAGAAGCGCTAAGAGGCGATGCCAACTTCCCACTCGTTCCTGTTGTATGGGCATCCGCTGAGCCATCATCATTTGTCACCGATGATGCTTTTAATCGAATCTCAAAAATGATTCTGAGCGGTATCAGGCGAAATCCAGGCATCAGCGGTATTTATCTGGATCTGCATGGCGCCATGGTGACTGAGTCCTTTCAGGACGGCGAAGGTGAACTTCTTCGACGCATTAGAGAAGTCGTTGGCAATGAA